>NZ_JARHXQ010000312.1:0-35482 GCF_029222765.1 Arthrobacter sp. Cr_A7
TAAATGAAGAAAAGCACCAGTTCCGAAGAACTGGTGCTTCCCAGTGGTGGCTCCGACCGGCGTCGATCCGGTGACCTTTCGATTTTCAGTCGAACGCTCTACCAACTGAGCTACAGAGCCTAGGTGACTAGTCACCATGACAGCCGGAATTGCTTCCAACAATCAGAGCGACCCTGACGGGACTTGAACCCGCGACCTCCGCCGTGACAGGGCGGCGCGCTAACCAACTGCGCTACAGGGCCTTGCGTTTCTTGCATTTGCAGTATCTCTACCGCTTTTTTCAAGGCTTCCAGCCTACCAGACTTTTTTAGTCTGTTTGACCAGTTCCTTGCGTACCCCCAACGGGATTCGAACCCGTGCCGCCGCCGTGAAAGGGCGGTGTCCTAGGCCGCTAGACGATGGGGGCCAGGACCCGTTCGGAACAAAATAAAAGGCGTAAAGCGAGGCTTTCCGTCTTTGTCCTTTGCGTTTCTCCGAACTGGACTCTAAAACTATAGGGCCTAGTCCGGGATATTCCAAAATCGGCCCAAAACACCGTGCCTGAACAGGGAGAACAGGTGAAGATGGACTGATGGATGCCGTTGCAGCACTCAACGAGATTGCTTTCTGGCTGGAGCGCGGACGCGCCGCCACCTTCAAGGTCCAGGCCTTCCGCAAGGCCGCCGCGGCCATCAGCCCGCTGCCGCCGGAGGAGGTGGCGGAGCGTGCCCGCACCGGGCGGCTGAAATCCATGAAGGGCATCGGCGACCGGACCTACCAGGTCATCCAGCAGGCAGTGGGCGGCGGGGTCCCGGACTACCTGGCCGACCTCCGGGAGAAGGGCGTTCAGCCTCTGGCAACCGGCGGCGCCGCGATCCGGAACGAACTGCGCGGGGACCTGCACAGCCACAGCGACTGGTCCGACGGCGGCTCCCCCATCGAGCTGATGGTGGCGGCCGCCGGGGTGCTGGGGCGGGAATACCTGGCGCTCACCGACCACTCACCGAACCTCACCATCGCCAACGGGCTCTCGCCGGAACGGCTCACGCGGCAGCTGGACGTGGTGGCGGAAATCAATGCCAACGGGCAGTCCGGCAGCGGGAACCCGGACAGCAGGGTGCGGCTGTTGACCGGCATTGAAGTGGACATCCTCGAGTCGGGCGAGCTGGACCAGGAACCCGGCCTGCTGGACCGCCTGGACATCGTGGTGGCCAGCGTCCATTCCAAGCTCCGGGCGGACCGGAAGACCATGACCCGGCGGATGCTCGGAGGCATCCAGGCACGGCACACCAACGTCCTGGGCCACTGCACGGGACGCCTGGTGGAGGGGTCGCGGGGAACCCGCCCGCCGTCCGAGTTCGACGCCAAGGAGGTCTTTGCCGCCTGCGCCGAGTACAACGTGGCGGTGGAAATCAATTCCCGGCCGGAGCGGCAGGACCCGCCGGATGCACTGATCCAGCTCGCGCTGGAAGCCGGGTGCCTGTTCTCGATCGACAGCGACGCCCACGCGCCGGGACAGCTGGACTTCCTGCAATACGGCGCGGAGCGGGCCGCACGGAACGAGGTCCCGGCTGAGCGCATCATCACCACCTGGCCGGTGGAGCGCCTGCTGGACTGGGCAGCCGCGACGTAACCTGCTTCCCAGGCGACCGGCGCGGCAGAGGAACGCTACTTCGCCGCGTCAGCCAGCTTCTGCCGGAAGTCCGCCTGCGTGGACAGCGTCAGCTTTTCCCCGTTCAGGAAGAAAGTGGGTGTACCGCTCACGCCCAGCGCCTTGCCGTCGGCGATGTCGGCCAGGATCCGGTCCTCGGTCTTCTGGTCGGCCACCGCGGCGTCGAACAGGGCAAGATCGAGCCCCAGCTCCTCGGCATAAGTGCGGAACAACGGCGCCTGCGACTGCTGGCTCCCCGCCCACTGGGACTGCGTTTCAAACAGCCGGTTGGCCATCTGCTGGTACTGGCCCTGCTGCCCCGCGGCCTCGGCGGCCAGGGCAGCCTGCCCGGAATTCGGGTGCATCGACAACGGGAAATGCCGGTGGACGAACGTGATGCGGTCCCCGAACTCCGCCTTGAGCTGCTCCACCACGGGATGGATGGAGCCGCAGGACGGGCACTCGAAGTCGAGGAACTCCACCAGCTGGGCTTTCTCCACCGAGGGCGTGGTAAGCCGGTGGCTGTCCGCCCGGACCAGCTGCTCCGAGCCGGGGACCGGCGGGGCGGCCTGCTGCGGCTTCCCGGCTCCGAAGAAGGCATA
Organism: Arthrobacter sp. Cr_A7; assembly: GCF_029222765.1. NCBI lineage: Bacteria > Bacillati > Actinomycetota > Actinomycetes > Micrococcales > Micrococcaceae > Arthrobacter > Arthrobacter sp. Cr_A7. The sequence continues at coordinate 2,233 of NZ_JARHXQ010000312.1, forward strand.
CCAGGCGACGCCGCCTGCCACGACGAGGGCCAGGACGATCCAGATGATTGTCCTGACGAGGCGTGCGGCATCACGGGGAGGAGCAGGGCTTGAGACCATATCCCGCATCCTAACCGAGCCGGCAGGCTGCCCTTGCCCAAGCGCCGCGCAACTTTGGCAGGAAGTTGACCAGACGTGGCCGATTTCCGCCAGCCTGCAGCTCCTGCGCCCGGATACATTGGCTTCATGCCGTCAACCACCCCCGCCAGCACTTCCGTTCCCGCACCTGCCGGCCAGGCCGCACCGCTGAAGGCGCTGGGCGTGGCAGCGATGGTGGTTACCGTGGTGCTGTGGGCATCCGCCTTCGTGGGAATCCGGGCCATCGGCCCGCACTTCTCCCCAGGCTCCCTAACGCTTGGCAGGCTGGCGATTGCCGCCGTCGTACTGTCCCTGCTGGTCCTGCCGCAGCTCCTGAAGAGCCGGCACCTGCCGAAAGGGCGCGAGTGGTGGCCCATCCTTGCTTACGGCGTGATGTGGTTCGGCGGGTACAACGTGGCGCTGAACGCCGCCGAACATGTCCTGGACGCCGGCACCAGCGCTTTGCTGATCAACGTCAACCCCATCCTGGTGGCCATCATGGCCGGCATCTTCCTGAAGGAGGGCTTCCCCAGGTGGCTGCTGATCGGAAGCACCGTGGCGTTCGCCGGGGTTGCGCTGATCGCCCTGGGATCCGGGCAGGGGGCGGCGTCCGGGCCGGGAACCATGCCGGTGTCCGGCGGAGGGGAAAGCACGACGGCGGAGATGGCGGGTGTGGCGCTTTGCCTCCTGGCCGCCGTACTCGCCGCGGTCAGCGTCATCATCCAGAAGCCTGTCCTGCGGAAGTTCCCCGCGGCCCAGGCCACGTGGTTCGGGATCCTGGTGGGTGCGGTCTGCTGCCTGCCCTTCGCAGGGCAACTGGCAGCCGAGGTGCAGGCCGCCCCGCCCGGGGCGACGGCCGGGCTGGTGTATCTGGGGATTTTTCCCACCGCCATCGCCTTTACCACCTGGGCCTACGCCCTCTCGCTCATTGACGCGGGCAAACTCGCCGCCACCACCTACCTGGTGCCCGGCACCACGGTCCTGATTTCGTGGCTCCTGCTGGGAGAAATCCCCACTGCCCTGGGCCTGGTGGGCGGCCTCATCTGCCTGGTGGGAGTGAGCCTCACCCGGCGCCGTTCACGCCCGGGCGCCGGCCGCAAGGCGCGGATCCGGCAGGGGCTCGTTCGGGACTAAAGTCGAGGTATGCCTGCCAGCCTCCCGCCCGGCCTCCCCATCATTCCGGAGGGACCCCACGAACCGCTCGGCTTCAGGATGTCCGCCCACGACTTCGAAGCCGCGGTGTCAGATGCCCTGGACAGCATCCCGGACAAGCTGGCCCGCGCCATGGACAACGTGGCCGTGTTCATCGAGGACGACTACGTGCCGGGGCCGGGTGAGGACCCGGACACAGTCCTGCTGGGAGTTTATGAAGGCGTGCCCCTCACCGAACGGGATTCCTGGTGGGACGCCGGCTCGCTGCCGGACCGGATCACCATCTTCCGCGAACCCATCCTGGAGATCTGTGCGTCCCGGGAGGACGTCATCCACGAAGTGGCGGTGACAGTGGTTCATGAGATCGCCCACCACTTCGGCATTTCTGATGACCGGCTGCATGAGCTGGGCTGGGGCTAGCCTTGTAGGCATGGGACACGACCACAGCCACACGCACGGCATCACCGCCACCGGGCGGCACCGGAAACGGCTCGTAGCCGTGCTTGTGATCACGCTGTCCGTGGTGGCGGTCCAGGTTGCCGGTGCCATCCTGTCCGGCTCACTGTCCCTGCTGGCTGACGCCGGGCACATGCTGTCGGACGCGGCCGGCGTAACCATTGCCCTGCTCGCATCCTGGATCGCCGGCCGGCCAGCCAGCGACCAGCGCACGTACGGGTACCAGCGGGCCGAAGTCCTCGCTGCACTGGCCAACGCGCTGATCCTGATCGTGATCTCCGTGGTCATCTTTTCGGAGGCAATCCGGCGGATCGGGGCCGCCCCGGAAGTGCAGACCGACATCATGCTGTTCGCGGCCATCCTCGGCGCCATCGCGAACATCGTGTCACTGCTGATCCTGCATGGCGCCCATCATGAAAGCCTGAACGTGCGCGGCGCCTACCTGGAGGTCCTGGGCGACCTGCTGGGCTCCTTCGCCGTCATCGCCGCGGCCGTGGTGATCATGCTGACCGGATTCAACGCCGCGGATACCATCGCGTCCGTGGTGATCGCCCTGCTGATCCTTCCCCGGGCCTGGAGCCTGCTGCGCGACGTGGTGGATGTGCTGCTGGAAGCCAGCCCCAAGGGCGTGGAGGTGCAGATGATCCGTGAGCACATCCTGTCCGTGGACGGGGTCACCGACGTGCACGATATCCACATCTGGACCATCACGTCCGGCGTGCCGGTCTTTTCCGCCCATGTGGTGGTGGAGGACGGGGTGCTCAACGCCCGCGGCGCCGACCAGCTGCTGGACAAGCTCATCACCTGCCTGGGCTCGCATTTCGACACCGACCACTGCACCTTCCAGCTGGAACCTGCGAGCCATTCCGAGCATGAGGCGCACCAGCACGCGTAGTTCTTCAAAACGGCCAGTTCGGCAACACGGCTGGTGCGGCTCAGCTCAGGACGTCCTTGGTGACCATCCGCCCGTACGCGAGCGCCCCGAACACGGTGATGTAACCGGCCTGCAGCAGCGCGTTGCTGGCGAACGTGTCCCACAGGACCGGCTGGCGGAGCATGTCGCCAAAGCCGAACCAATAGTGGCTGAACAGCCATGGGTGCAGCCACTCCAGCTGGGGCAGCTGGTCCAGGACCTGGGACACCACCGTGACCACCACGGTGGCGGCCATCGCGCCAACCGGGACCACGGTCAGGGTTGAGAGGAACAGCCCGATGGCGGACAGGCCTGCCAGGGACACCGCAAGGTAGGCGGCAATCAGGAGAATGCGGACGGCAGCCTCCGGCGGCTGGATCAGGTCGCCGGACAGCAGTGTCACCGGCCCTACCGGAAACAGCGCCGCGCCGATGGCCGCACCGGCAACGGCCACGGTGAGGGGTGCCACCAGGCAGAATGCGAGCGCCCCCGCGTACTTGACCAGCAGCAGCCGCACCCGCCCGGCAGGTGCAACCAGCAGGTACCTCAGCGTTCCCAGGTTCGCCTCGCCCGCAATCGTGTCCCCGGCAACCACCCCCACCGTAAGCGGCAGGAACAAGGGGACCGAAACCAGCATCGCGGTAAAGGCGACGAACAGGCCGTTCTGGCTGATCCGGTCAAGGAAAGCAGGGCCACGGCCCGGCGGGACGGAGGAGGACACCCGCACCGCAACGGCCACCAGCACAGGTATGGCCGCGAGCGCCAGCAACAGCGCCCAGGTGCGGCGGCGCGCAAACAACACTCTTAGTTCAGACAGCATCAGCGAAAACGCGGACCCGCGGGGCACCCCGGCCGGTCGTAAGGCCACTCCCGGGACGTCCGCCGGGACACTACTGGGCAACGTCGAACCCCTCCCCCGTCAAGGCAACAAAACGGTCTTCCAGGCTTTCGCGTTCGACGGCAAATCCCCTGACCCGGACCCCCGCCGCCACCAGGTGCCCCACAATGTCCTCCGAAAGGCGGCCGTCAGCACCACCTCCAGGGGAGGCCAGGTCAGCCAGGAGGATCTCGCCGTCGGCCTGGACGCCGCCTGCCTCCACTTCCAGGCCAAGCCCGGCCAGGACCGGACGGGCCGCCCCGGCGTCAGGTGTCAGCAGCCTGATCCGGGCGCTGCCCGCCCTCCGCAGGTCGGCCAGCGGCCCCTGCGCCACCAGCCGGCCGGCACTCATGACGGCGGCGTGCGTGCACATCTGCTCCACCTCCGCCAACAGATGGCTGGAGACAAAGACAGTGGCGCCGTCGTGGGCCAGAGACCGGACCAGGTTGCGTACTTCGCGGGTGCCCTGCGGGTCCAGCCCGTTGGTCGGCTCGTCCAGGACCAGCAGGTCCCGGTGGGACAGCAGGGCGTTGGCGATGCCCAGCCGCTGCTTCATGCCCAGCGAGTAGGCGTGGACCTTTTTTCCTGCTGCGTGCGACAACCCCACACGTTCCAGCGCCCGGTCCACCCTGGCCTTGCGTGTGGACGGCACGGTGTGGCGGCCGGCGGCGTCCAGGCGGTGGAGGTTGGCCGCTCCGGACAGAAAGGGGTAGAACGCCGGCCCCTCCACCAGCGCGCCCACCCGGGGCAGCACGTCCTGGAACCGGCGCGGCATGTCCATCCCCAGCAGGCTGACCGTTCCCGCCGACGCCGCCGCCAGGCCCAGCAGCATCCGGATGGTGGTGGTCTTGCCGGACCCGTTGGGGCCCAGGAAACCGAACACGGAGCCGGGCGGCACGGCAAGATCCACGGCGTCCACCGCAACCTGCTGGCCGAAACGCTTCGTCAGGCCCTGCGTCTCGATGGCCAGTCCGTCAGTCCCGGGGCGGGAGCTTCCGCCCGCAGGGTTCACGGAACCGCCGACGCGGCTGCCTGCAGCCTGTCCGGCGGCACCATACCCGCAAAGATGCGGCCGTCGTCGGTGATGAGAACGTTGAAGAGCGTGGTGGACAGCAGCCGCCCGCCCGGTACGACGACGGCGGCCTGGGACAGGAGTGGATCCTTCAGCAGGGAGCCGGCGACACTACCGCCCGCTGCCGCGGCAGGGATTCCCACCACAGTTTCCCAGCCCTTCCCCGTCACTGTGGGCGGGGCCGGATGCTGGTGGATGGCATCCAGTTGGTCCGGGGTGATCATCATGCCAGGGTTGCGGATGCCGGGCGGCCACCCGGTGGCCGGAACCTGCAGTTCCTCCACCGTGCTGCCCGGTGGCGGGACGAAGGTGAAGAGCGAATCGTCCGGAGCTTCAAGGGAAAGGCTGGTGAAGCCGGCACGGAAGGACGGCGAGTCCGCACCGCGTGCGGTCACCTGGACGGACAGCGGCATTCCGGTTTCCCCGTCCACCGCGATGGCCACGTTGCCCACCAGGGTGGCGTCCGTGCGCGGCTCAAGTATCAGGTTGTAGGCCGCGCGTCCGGCCACTTCCACGTCGTCCCCGACCCGCACCGCCGTGGTGGGCTCCACCTTGGCCAGCAGGTGCTCGGCGAGTTCTTGGGGCGTGGCTGGCATGGCGCCGTCCGGTATCGCGTGGTCCGGCATTGACTGGTCCGGTACAGCAGGCTCCGGTACAGCCGGCACCGTTGCAGGCTGGTCCGGGGGCGGACTTCCCGGAAGTCCGGGATCAACAAGCGGCAGGTCGCGGGCGAATGCCGGCAGGGTCAGGTGCGCTGCGGAGTTGTCCCTGGAGGAGTAGAACCACAGGTCGCTGTCCCGGCGGATGATGTCGCGTTCAGCCAGCCGGTCCATGACCTGGATCCGGACCTTGGTTTTACCGTCCACGTAGACCCTTGCGGTGTGCCCTCCGGAGAGCAACTCGAACACCGAGGCTGCGCCGCCGGCAGATGCGGGTCCTGAGCTGGGCCCGGCAGCGGGCAGCTCCGGCAGGCCAAGGTCGGAGGACTGCTCGATGGTGCCCGAGAACGAGTGCGGTTTGTGCCCTCCGTCGTGCCCGCCGAGCAGCGCCAGGACTTCAGCGGGAGTCTTGGCGGGCAGGGGATCACCGGCCCGCGCCGGAATGGTCCCCGCCAGGACGCCGGCGGCGATTACTGCAGGTGCTGCCACGGCAGGCACCCACCGCAGCCATGCACGCCTGGTGCCGGGCGTACTCCGCCGGTTGAACCTGCCGCCGGAGCCCATGATGTCGGAGCCCATAGCTCAAGGGTACGCCTGCAACGGCGGGTAGACACGCGCTCCAATCCCCCACCTTCAGGGCTTCCGGAAGGTCACGCAGGCACTACTGTCCCCGCCCCGCCGTCGACCGTTATTCTCTCCCCCGTGGCGATCCTGGCCGTGGCATCCGGCACCCCCACCACGGCAGGAATGCCGTATTCCCGCGCCACCACGGCACCATGGGAATTCGGACCGCCCATTTCCATCACCAGCCCGCCCGCCGTCAGGAACAGCGGCGTCCAGCCGGGGTCCGTGGACGGGGCAACCAGGATTTCGCCGGGTTCCAGGTGGGCGCCCACCGGGTCCAGGATGACCCGGGCGGCAGCGGTAACGGACCCGGCCGACGCGGGCCTTCCCGCCAGCGCGCCGGCAACAGTGCTTTCCGCTGCAGGCCGGAGTGCCTCGGGTTCCGTGCCGTCCGAAAGCAGCACCCGGGGAATGTGCCGCCGCCCGAGTTCCCGGGCGTACGCCTCGCGCCGTTCCGCCACAAGGTTCCGCATGTTTCCCGCTTCGGCTGTTGCGCCCGTGCCGCCGGCATCGCCCGTTCCCGTCTGCCGGGTTACTGCCGTCCGGGCTTCGTCGAAGTCGAGGAAGAAGATGTCGTCCGGCTGCCCCAGGACGCCGGCGGCGGTGAGCGCGCTGCCCACGTGCAGGACTTGCCGGCGGACCTCGGCGAGGCCCAGCACCAGCTGGTACTTGGGCAGCTCCCGGAGCCCGGCGAACAGCCGCGCCCTGCGCAGGGCTCCGCGGACCAGCACGGCGTGGACGGCGCTGCGGGCCCGGGCCTGGCCGACGAGGCGTTCCACCTGCGCATCGGCTACCTCTGCGGCCTTGCTGAACTGGACGTCGGGGGCAAGCCCAGGATCCTCCAGCCGGAGATAGTTGGCCAGGACCCCAAGGATGTGGGCAGGGTCATCGGACCAGCGGGGCATCCCGACGTCGATCTCGGCAACGGCGCGGTGCCCGTACCGGTCCAGGAACCTGGTGAGGCCGGCCTCCAGGCGTGGCGGCACGCGTCCGGCAAGGAACTCCCGGGCAAGGCGGGACGGGTCCTGGGTCAACAGGGCCGCGCTGAATTCGGCGTCGTCCCTGATGGCCGCGGCAAGGTGCCACAGCTCAAGGTCCATTTCGGTGGTCACGTTGTTGGGCAGGCCGCGGAGCACCGGCTGAAGTTCGTCCCACCGGTTCCCGCCCAGCAGTTTGCCTGCCACTGCCAGCATGGCGAATCCCAGCGCCGGCAACGGCAGGATGGCGGGAACGATCGCGAACAAGCGCGTCTGCAGGAGCCTTTCGGCGTGGTCGAGGCGTTCCCCGGGTCCGGCGTCACCCGGCAGCGCCAGCGCGGCGTCGAATTCGTCCGTGAACCTCTCCATCCGCCGGAGGGCAGCAGCAGGCCGGACCAGTCCGCGGAGGACCGATTCCGGAGCTTTGGCGCGGGCCGCTGCGGGCACGACGTGGCGGAGCAGCCCCCAGGGGGTCCTGCGCGTCACGGAAAAGGCCGGATCGTCAAAAAGTTGCCGCAGGACGGTGGCGGAGCGGGCCTCCATGATGTCGAAGACGCGGGGCAGGATCTGCCGGCCCACGGTGCTCCGCAGTGGAGTGGTGGCGTCGATGTAGATGCGCTGCCCGGCTTCGGCATAGGGGGACGGTCCGCGCCGCGGGTCGGGAACCCTGAAGCCCGCCGCTCCGGCGACCGAGGAAGCTATGAGCCGCAGGGAGGCGCGTCCCATCGGCGTCAGGGGACGGGTCAGGCCCTGGGCAAGGCTGAAGCAGAGGTACGCCCTGGTGCCGCCGGCGTTGCCGTTGCCGTTGGCCTGGGTGGTTCCGTTGCGTGCAGGCACCGGATACAGCGTGGTGATGGGCCTTGACTGCGTCAGCCACAGGGTGCCGTTATGGTCGATGGCCCACTCGATGTCCTGCGGCGCACCGAAATACTGCTCTGCCTGCTGTCCCAGGCGGGCCAGTCCGGTCGCCTGGGCGTCGGAAAGGCAGGAAGAATCCGGCGCGGGTGGCAGGTCAACGGTCTCGGTCCCGCCGCCGGGAAGGGCCAGGACAGCCACCCGTTTGTCGCCCAGTTTCCGCTCGACAACCCGGCCGGCAGCTGAGTCCACGACGTAATGGTCCGGATTGACCGCCCCCGAAACCACCGCCTCGCCCAGGCCCGGGCTGGCATCGATGACGGCGTGCCCCCTGCGTCCGGTCACAGGATTGGCAGTGAACAGGACGCCTGCCGCTTCCACGTCCACCATCTGCTGGACAACCACTGCCAGGGCGACGTCGTCAGGATCAATCCCGAGGCTGGCCCTGTAGGCGGTGGCCCGGTCCGTCCACAGCGAAGCCCAGCACTTCCGGACTGCTTCCAGGACGGGACCCGCGCCCACCACGTTGAGGTAGGTGTCCTGCTGCCCGGCAAAGCTCGCGAAGGGAAGGTCTTCCGCCGTGGCCGAGGACCTTACCGCCACGGGCACCTCCGGCCCAAGGCTGTTGTAGGCCTGTTCCACTGCGGCGGCTATGCCGGACGGAATGGGTGCCTCCTGGATGGCGCTGCGGGCAGCAGCCGCCAGGCCGGCAAGCGCAGGAGTACCACTTCCGAAGCCCGGCTTCAGGGCGGCATGGATCCCGGCGAGCGCCGGGAGCAGGTTGTGCGGGGCCCCGGTGATGTGCCGGTAGGCATCAGTGGTGAGGCAAAAGCCGTCCGGCACCGGCAGCCCGGCTGCCATCAGCTCGCCCAGGTTGGCGGCCTTGCCTCCCACGAGGGCGAGCATTCCGGCATCAAGGGAGCGCAGGTTCCGGACCAGGCCGTCACCGGTACTCTCCTCAGCCTTCTCCGGCCGTTGCATGTGCGTGCCTTCCCTGGTGGCCGGGTGCCTGCCGTCTTAGGCGGCGTCGCCGAGGATCGGCCCGAAGCGGGCGCGGTCGGCGAGGCGGGGGTCTTCGCGGTCCGGAACCACCATCACCGGGCCCTTGGCATGGTGGAGCACGCCGTCGGAGGTTGACCCCAGGAGCATCCCGGTGAACCCGCCGCGGCCGCGGGTGCCCACCACCACAAGCTCAACGTGCCTGCTTTCCCCAACCAGCACGTCCACGGGCGAGCCGTCCCGCAATTCCGACTCCGCCGAAAGGCCGGGGTAATGGCTCCGCAGCCAGGACATGCCGGCGTCCAGCGTTACCTGGATGTCCGCGAAGAGGGCCTTGCGGTCCATCGGAGCGGGCACCCAGGCGAGCGATCCGCTGTACTGGGGCACCGCGCACACCACACGCAACGCCGCGCCCAGCCGTTCAGCCTGGTCTGCAGCTTCCAGCACGGCAACCCGTGCCTGTTCCGAGCCGTCAACGCCGACCACCACCACGTTCTCCACGCGCTGGTGCCCTGCTTTGGCCTGTTCAGCCTTGATGCGCCGGTCCTCGGTTGTTTCGCCCAACCGGTCCGAACAGATCAGCGGCACCGTCACCGTCGGGCATTTGGCGTGTGCGGGCAGGGCGCTGCTCACCGAGCCTAGGAGCCGGCCCACGAAGCCGCCCCGGCCCCTGGTGCCGAACACCAGCAGTTCCGCGGTTTCGGACATTTCCAGCAATACTCCGGAGGCATCGCCGTTCTCCACGGAGGAGCTCACCTGGATGTCGTACCCGGCAACTTTTGCAAGTGCTTGCTTCACGATGGCCTCTGCACCCTCGCGGATCACGGAGTCATCCACGGTGGCGTAGCCGCCGTCAAGGCCGGACGCGGCGAAGATCGGCACGGAGTATGCCGTGACGATGTGCAACGGACGACGCCGGCGCTGGGCCTCGCGTGCTGCCCACACCAGGGCGCACTGGCCATGGTCCGAACCATCAACGCCCACAACGATTCCATCGGGCGCGGCAGAAGTGCCACCGCCGTCCCGTGCCGGGTCCCGATGCAACTCTCGTGCGCCCATGGGGCCGCCTCCTTGCGCTACTGCCTGATATTGCGGCTATTCTGCCAGAAGCCTGGCGTTCCCCAAGCACCCGGCCGGCAGCCGCAGCCGCCCGGGAAACAACCCGCCTCCACTTCTCACTATTCTCCGTCCGCTGTGCCATAGCAAGCCTGTTCAGGCCACGGAAGCGCAGGTTATCCACAAGATTTCCACAGGCTCCCGGCGGTGCTGGGGAAAGCGCGTTCACCTGCAGAAGAATGTTTGCGTTTTGGGCTATGCCTGACCCGGATTGTTCTGTAGTCTTCAGGACATTGTTGGTCCGGGACGCCTACTGCCACTTCTTGTCAGGGGTGCCCGCCAACGTGCTGCGGCCGGACTTTGGGGGATACGGAACGCGCGCCGGCGAGGACGCCGGCACCTGCCGAAACTTTCGAAGGAGGGAAACTGTAGTGTCAAGCATGCCTGGGAGTGCCGGGACCGAACAGACCACCACCGTGATCATTGGCACGGGCCTCTCCGGCCTGGCCGTTGCCGCCGAACTGCGCCGCCGCGGCATTGACTCCATCGTGGTGGACGGGCTCGACATACTGGGCTCGGCCCAGCCTGCCAACACAGCTTCACTGCAGCGCTGCGATGCAGCGGACTCCGCCACGCTCCGGGAACGGAACGAGATCCTCCGGCACCTGCGCAACTACGCGGCCAGCCACCACGTGGACGTGCGGAACACCACCCGCGCCGTCCAGCTGACCATGGTGGAGCCCGCCCCGGCTGACGCTGCCGGCCCACAGTGGGAAGTCCACACCCCCACCGGCATCCTGGTGGCAGACCACATCGTCCTCACCCGCTGCGCCCACAGCCAGCTCCGGCGGATGATCAATGACTTCGGGATCGCCGTCGGCCGCAACCTTTCCGCCGCCATGCGGGCCATCGGCATCTACCTGGTAGGCGTTGGCGAGCTCATCACGCCGTCACCCAAGGAAGTCCTCCGCCAGGCAAAGACCGTTGGCCAGGCCATCTCCGCCAGGGTCCACCCGGACAGCACCGCCTTCCCGCCGACGGGGAGCTTTGCAATCCTGCCCTGCTAGTGATCCTGCCCTGCCGGTACGGCTATTTCCCGTCCGGCTGCTCTTCGCCGCCGGCGGACAGACGGCGCTTCGCCAGGATGGCCAGCACCGCGAGCAGGCCCACGGCCACCGCGGCGAAAATGACGATGCTCCATTGGAACGGCTCCCCGGAGTTTGCGGGTACGGACGGTTCCGCCGTAACGCCAGGCTCAGCGGTGCCCATCCCCGGAACTGTTGCGGCCGCCGTCGAACCCGTTGCCGGGGCCGTTGCCTGGCCCGATCCCTCCGTGGCGCCGGCCGCGGTGAAGCCGAACGTACCTTCGATGGGATGCGAATCGGAGCTGACCACCCGCCAGGACACCGTGTATTCACCGGCCGGGCCGCCCGCCCGGAGCTTCTGCGACGCCACGTTGTCCACGATCTCAACCGGCCCGTCGGCCCATTCGGCACCGGAGGCGTCCTTGACCGAGAAGGAGGCGCCGATGCCGAGCGGTTTGTTGCCGAAGGTGACCGACACCTGTGCGGGCGGGCTGGGCACCGACGCACCCTGGGCGGGGCTGCTGGACTCGGCGGCGTCGTGGGCAGCGGCCGGGCCGGCAAAGCCCAGCAGGGCTGCGGAAAAAACGAGGGACCCGAGCACGAGGCTCAGCATTTGGCGGCGGATGGAACGCATGCGGGACTGCTCCTTGTGTTGGCTTCCTTACAGACTAGGGGAATTTGCCGGCCCTCCCGCCGTCACACCCATAGGATGCAGGTATCCCCACAGACTTCCCCGGAGGACTAATGCTTAAGCAAGGCTCTGCCCTGGACCGGTATTTCAAGATCACCGAGCGCGGCTCCAACCTCTCCCGCGAGATCCGGGGCGGCTTCGCCACGTTCTTCGCCATGAGCTACATCGTGGTGCTGAACCCCCTGATCCTTTCCGGCCCGGACTCGAGCGGCAACACCCTCGGCTTTCCCGCGGTTGCAGCGGTCACGGCGTTCGTGGCGGGCATCCTCACCATCCTGATGGGCGCGTGGGCAAAGCATCCCTTCGCGCTGGCCACCGGCCTTGGCGTTAACGCCTTTGTTGCCGTCACCGTGGCCACCAACCCGGGACTGACGTGGCCGGACATGATGGGCCTGGTGGTCCTCTCCGGCGTCACCATGCTGATCCTGGTCCTCACCGGGTTCCGAACGGCCGTCTTTAAGGCCGTGCCGGACGGGATCAAGACCGCCATCGTGGTGGGCATCGGCCTGTTCATCGCGCTGATCGGGCTCGTGAACGCCGGGTTTGTGAGGCGCATCCCCGATGTTGCCGGCACCACCGTTCCGGTGGGCCTGGGTTTTGACGGCAAGCTCCTGGGCTGGCCCACCGCCGTCTTTGTGTTCGGCCTGGTCCTGACCATCGCCCTGGTGGTGCGCAAGGTCAAAGGCGCCATCCTGATCGGCATCATCACCTCCACGGTCATCTCGGTGATCCTCGAACTCACCCTTCACATCGGACCCAGCGTGGTTCCCGGCAAGGAATTTAACCCCCAGGGCTGGTCCCTGGTGGCCCCCGCGTTCTCGGAATGGGCCGCCCCTGACCTCTCCCTGATCGGCAAGGCAAACCCGTTCGGCGCCTTCGACAACCTGGGCTTCGTGGCCGCCACCCTGCTGGCCTTCGTCATCCTGCTCAGCATCTTCTTTGACGCGATGGGCACCATGGTGGGCCTGGCGAACGAGGCAGGCACCGTGGACGAGCACGGCAACATTCCCAACGTGGACCGGGTCCTCCAGGTGGACGCGCTGGGCGCGATCGTGGGCGGCGGCGCCTCCGTGTCCTCCAACCAGATTTACGTGGAAGCCGGCGCCGGCATCGGCGAAGGTGCACGCACCGGCATCGCCTCGATCGTGACCGGGCTGCTGTTCCTGGTGGCCATGTTCTTCACCCCGCTCATCAACCTGGTCCCGTTCGAAGCCGTCGCCCCCGCCCTTGTGGTGGTGGGCTTCATGATGGTGTCCCAGGTGGGCAAGATCGACTGGCAGGACTGGGGCATCGCCATCCCGGCCTTCCTCACCTTCACCCTCATGCCTTTCACCTACTCCATCGCCAACGGCCTGGGCGCCGGGTTCATCGCGTACGTGCTGATCCGCACTGTCCAGGGCAGGGTCAGGGACATCCATCCGCTGATGTGGGCTGTGGCAGGAGCCTTCCTGCTGTTCTTCGCGGTGGGTCCCATCGAGGCTGCCCTGGGGATGTAGCCCGTTCCCGGGCTATACCGGGGTGTTGGGGGCGAGCCCTTCGTCCCCTGAAACGGCACGGGCCTTCTTCTCGCGAAGCCGGTCCAGCCGGTTCATCAGGGGCGAGGTGGTGGCGCCGTGGATCACGATGGATAGTGCCACCACCAGTCCCACGAAGGCCCACAGCCACTCTGCCTGGCCGCCGAACTGCCCTTTTCCGAGGGCGTAGGCGAGGTAGTACAGTGACCCGATCCCGCGGATGCCGAAGAAGGACAGGGCGATCCGCTCACGCGGGCCGGTCTTCCCACCCAGCAGCCCCACCCAGCCCGCCAGCGGGCGCACCACCAGCAGGAATGCCAGAGCCACAAGCACCTCGGCCAGTCCGATGCCGGCCAGCAGTCCGCGGGCAATGGCGCCGCCGAGCAGGACCAGAATCACCACGGTCAGGAGCCGCTCCAGCTGCTCCACGTAGGAATGGAGCACGCGGTGGTAGCCGTGCGTATGCTCTGCGGCCCGGATGGTGACGGCGCAGACGAACACCGCGATGAAGCCGTAGCCCTCCACCATCTCCGTCAGCCCGTACGCCAGGAACGTCGCGGCGAGGGCCACGAAGCCCTCCGAGTGGTTGGACAGCCGGAGGCTTTCTTTCCGGGCCGAGAAGAAGAGCCGGCCCAGCAGTTTGCCCATCAGGAAGCCCAACAGCAGGCCGATGGCCAGCCGCCACAGGACGTCCACCCCGAACCATTCCAGAAACCACGAGGACGGGGACGATCCAGCAATGCTGATGGCGATGGCCAGGTAGACGAAGGGGAACGCCAGTCCGTCATTGAGGCCGGCCTCCGAGGTGAGGCCGAACCGCACCTCATCCTCCTTGTTGGCGCCGTCGTCGTGGTCTGCCGGCTCCCCCACCTGCACCTCCGACGCCAGGACGGGGTCCGTGGGAGCCAGGCTGGAGGCCACCAGCAGCGCAGCGCCGAGCCCCAGGCCCAGGAACCACAGCCCCAGCAAGGTCAACGCCACAATGCACAGCGGCATGGCGATCCCCAGGAGCCGCCACGTGGTGGACCACTCCTTGCGCCCCACCGGCCGGTCCAGGGCCAGCCCCGCGCCCATCAGGGAGATGATGACGCAGATTTCGGCGAGGTGCAGGACGAAGTCGCCGTGCGCCACCGGGTCCGGATCGGGAAGCGTGGGGATCAGGGCGAACACCCCCATTCCGGCTCCGAGGAAGACCATGGGCATCGAAAACGGCATGTTGCGCAACAGCTTGGGCAGCACCGCGGCGATGAACACCGCCACGCCGGCGGCGGCAAACAGGAGGTTGGGGGCTTCAAACATTGCATGCTCTCCGGACTGTTCATTGCGCCCGTCCGGCGCAGGCAAACGTTCTGCGGTCCCAAACGGGATTGCTCCACCATAGCCCCTGCCGTTTTTCGACGGGGTTCTTGGATTCCAGACACGACGACGGCGGCGCTGCTGGTTTTCGCCGCCTTCATGCGGTGAGCTTGAGGCATGCCTGCCGTGAGCCCCGCCGTCGATGTCCCGCCCCAGCCCTGGACGGGAAGGTTCGACGGGGACGGGCCGGAGCACCGCCGCTGGTGGCAGGCCGTGGCAGAGTACGGCCAAGCAGGACCAGGGGCAGTCCCCGGGAATGCCGGCGGCGGCGGCCAAGGTACCAGTGATACTCCCAAGCCCGTGGCGCTGCTGGGCTTTGCCAGCGACGAAGGGGTGCGCCGGAACAAGGGCCGCACCGGCGCGTCCGCGGCACCCGCCGCCCTGCGGAAGGCTTTGGGTCCCCTGGCGTTCCACCTGGACCGCACCATCGCGGACGCAGGTGACGTTGTGGTGTCCGGGCGCGACCTGGAAGACGGCCAGGAACGCGCAGGCCATGCGGTAACGGAGTTGCTCGACGCCGGGCACTTGACCGTGGTGCTGGGCGGCGGCCACGAAACGGCCTACGCAAGCTACCTCGGCGTCAGCGCTTCCCAGGCAGTCCAGGGCGGCCAGCGGCTGGGCGTGCTGAACCTCGATGCCCACTTTGACCTTCGGGACGAGCCGGTTCCCAGCTCCGGGACACCCTTCCTCCAGATGGCAAAGGCTGAAGCCCACGCCGGGCGGGACTTCCGGTACGCCGTGGTGGGTATTTCCGAAGCCAACAACACCAGGGCGCTTTTCGGCACCGCAGGGCGGCTGGGCGTGCGCTACCTGCTGGACGAGGACTGCGAGGCGGAGCGGGTCCGGGCTTTCGTGGCCTCCTTCCTGGCGGACATCGACGTCCTGTACCTGACCATCGACCTGGACGTGCTTCCCGCGGCGGTGGCTCCCGGGGTCAGCGCCCCCGCCGCATATGGCGTGCCGCTGCCCGTCATCAGTGCCCTCTGCCGCCAGGTGGCCCGGAGCGGCAAACTGCTCCACCTGGACGTCGCGGAGCTCAACCCCGCCTTCGACGTCGACGGCCGGACAGCGAAGGTTGCGGCGCGGCTGCTGGACACTTTACTGCGCTGACTTCATTTCTGCCGCGCTGTTCGTTTCTGCCCGGCCGGGTTCATTCCTGCTGCGCCGGTCCATTTCTGCTGGGCTGAATGCGGCCGCGGTATCCACTGATGTCATCGAATGGTAAGCATGCTGTCTATCATGAAGATGAAAAGTACCTGCTGGAAGGAGAGTGCCGATGCGGCGTCACACGTTAGTGGCCGTCCTGCTGGCCGGGATGATGCTTGTTGCCGGTTGCGGGACGTACCCGGCGGACCCGCAGGGCACCCTGGAGAAAGTCCGCGGCGGTACCCTTCGCGTGGGTGCCAGCCCGAACGGTGACTGGGTGCGGATTTCCGGGCAGGACACCTCGGGAACAGAGGCTGTCCAGGGCTCGGAGGCGGAACTGGTGCGGCAATTCGCGCAGACGCTGGGGGCGGACGTCGAGTGGACCATCGGGACTGAGCAGGTCCTGGCTGAGGAGCTCAAGCATGGCGGACTGGACCTGGTGATCGGCGGCCTGGATGACAAGACGCCGTGGTCCACCCACGCGGGCCTGACGCTCCCCTACGGGGAATCCAGGGACGGGCGGGAATCCCTGCACAAGCACATCATGCTGGTTCCGATGGGCGAAAACGCGTTCCTGCTGGAGCTGGACACCTTCCTGAAGAGTGCGGCGGCCCAGGCATGAGCGCGCCCGGCAGCGGGACTGACGTGCGGTTCGGCCACACGGAACTGCCGCAGGAACAGCAGGACGCCCTGCGCAAAGCCAAAAAGTACGAGTGGATCACCATCGGATTCCTGGCTGCCTCCACAGCCCTCGTGTTTGGGGTGCTCGGCAACTCCCAGGCGATGAAGGCCGCATGGGTGGAGGACGTCCTGTCCTTCCTGCCGCCCATTGCCTTCCTTTTCGCCACACGCGTCATCCGCAGACACCCCAGCGAGGACCACCCCTACGGCTACCACCGGGCGGTGGGCATCGCACATGTGGTGGCGGCGGTGGCCCTCACCGTCATGGGCGCCTATCTCATCGTGGATTCCGCCATTGGGCTGTTGAGCGCGGAACATCCCACGATCGGCGGCTTCAACTTTTTTGGCCAGACCATCTGGCTAGGTTGGCTGATGATCACGGCAATGGTCCTCACGGCAGGACCTCCCATCTGGCTGGGCCGGGTCAAGATGAAGCTTGCAGAGAAGCTGCACGACAAAGTGCTGTACGCCGACGCTGACATGAACAAGGCGGACTGGATGACCGCCCTTGCTGCTGCCGTGGGAGTGGCAGGCATTGGGATTGGCTGGTGGTGGGCGGACTATGCCGCGGCCCTGGTCATTTCCGGGAGCATCCTGCACGACGGCGTCCGGAACACCCGGGCAGCCGTCTCGGCCCTCATGGACAAACGTGCCATGACCTACGACGACGGCGCGCCCCACCCCCTCGGGCGGCAGCTTGACACCTACCTCCGCGGGCTCCCGTGGGCAGAGACGGCCAAGTCACGGATTCGCGACGAGGGGCACGTGTTCCACGTGGAGTCGTTCGTGGTCCCGGCGGCAGGGACCATGCCCACCCTGGACCAAATTGAGGCCGCACGCGAAGCCTGCGTAGCCATGGACTGGAAGGTCCAGGACATGGTGATTGTCCCGGTGGCTGAACTGCCCGCGGAATTCCTTCCCGGCCCCACGCCTGGCGGCGAACACTAGGACTGGCTGCCGGGTTCCCGGCGTGCCGGCTACTTGCCCTTCATGACATAGCGGCGCTCGGGACGTCCCACACCGTACTTGAGCCGGACGTCCAGGGTGCCTTCATCGTGCAGGTACTCCAAGTAGCGGCGGGCACTGACGCGTGACGTGCCGAGTTCTTCTGCCAGCTCGGCGGCCGAAAGGTCACCGGGGGCTGCGCCCAGGGCCGCCTCCACCAGCTTCAGTGTCTCCACGCTGCAGCCCTTGGGCAGCGGCCGCTCGCTGCGGTCCAGGCCGAAGACCCGGTTGACGTCCGACTGCTCGGCAATGTCCTTGGACGCATCGAGGCTCTGGTATGCGCTGCGGTAATGCTCCAGCCGCTCCTGCAGGTCCGATTGCGAAAAAGGCTTGATGAGGTAGTGGACGATGCCTCCCCGCAGCGCCTTCCGGACGGTCTCCACTTCGCGGGCAGCGCTGATCACCAGCACATCCAGTTCCGGGGCCACCTCACGCAGTTGCTGCATCAGGTCCAGGCCGTTAATGTCCGGCAGGTGGATGTCCAGCAGCACCAGGTCCGGCTGCAGCCGTTCGGTTTCGATCACCGCCTGGGCGCCGGTATGGGCCGCACCAACCACCTTGAAACCGGGCGTCCGCTGGATGAACCCGGCGTGGACCTTGGCCACCATGAAGTCGTCATCGACTATCAGGACCTTGATCATGCTTCTGCACCTCTTTTGAAGCGGGCGGTAAAAACCGCCCCGTTGCTGTTGGCCACCGTGAGGTCGCCGCCCGACCGGCGGCAGACCACGCGGGAGAGTGCCAGGCCAAACCCGCGCCCGCCCTCCCGCCTGGAATCCTTGGTGGTGAATCCCTGCCGGAAAATGTCCTCCGCCTTGTCCGCCGGAACGCCGGGCCCGTTGTCACGAACGGTGACGGTGACCTCGCCGCCCGTGTCCTCCACAAGCACCCGGACGGAGGCCTGCCCAACCCCGGCAACGGCGTCGAACGCGTTGTCCACCAGGTTTCCCGCCACGGTGGCAAGGTCGCGCGAAAGCTCATCATTGACCGGACGCAGCGATGATTCGGGATCCAGCTGGAGCGCCACGCCGCGTTCCGCCGCCAGGCTGGACTTGGCTATGAGCAGCGCGGCCAGCGCAGGGTCATGGATCCTGGCCGTGACCTCGTCACTGAGCCGGGTCCGGTCCACCGTTGCCCCGTTCACGAACTGCACCACCGAATCGTAGTCGCCGATCTGGATCAGGCCGGAGATGACATGCAGCTGGTTGGCGAACTCGTGTGCCTGTGCGCGGAGGGTGTCCGTGGCGGTGCGGGTGGCGCCCAATTCCTTTTCCAGGGAGGACAGCTCGGTCCTGTCGCGCAGGGTGGTGACGGAGCCAATCCCGCGGCCGCGGGAACGGATGGGAACCCGGTTCAGCACCACCAGCCGCTCGCCCACCAGGACCAGCTGGTCAGGGTCCGGCTGGTCGCGGGTCAGCACTACTTTCAGTGCGGGATCCACGGGAAGTGATGCAAGCTTCTTGCCCACGCAGTCCGCCGGCAGGCCCAGGAGTTCCCGGGCGCTGTCATTGGCCACGGTGATGCGCTCGTTCGGATCGAGGGCCACCACGCCTTCCTTGAGCCCGTGCAGCATGGCCTCACGGTTTTCCACCAGGTTGGTAATCTCGCTGGGTTCCATGCCCAGGGTCTGCCGCTTGACGCGGCGGGACAACAGGAGGGAGCCCGCGACGCCCAGCACGCTGGCCACCCCGACGTACGTGAGCAGGTTGGGGACGGCGTCGCCCAGCCGCTCCAGCGTGGTGGGATAGTTCCTGCTGACCGAGGCGATGCCGATCATAATCCCGGCATCGTCCAGCACCGGGACGTGGGCGGACAGGAGGGCTGCGCCGCTCCCGGCCACCACTCCGGTCCAGGCGCGGCCGTCCATCACCCGGCTCTCCCCCAGTTCCAGGTGCTGGCCCAGGAGCCCGGGGTCGGACGAGGCCACCACCGTCCGGTCCAGCTTCGCCAGCGCCACCTGGGACGCCCCGGAGACTGTCCGGACGGACTCGGCCACTGCCGGGAGTGCTGCGCCCACGCGGGGTTCGGCGGCGGGAAGCAATTCACGGACGGCGGGGT
Source organism: Arthrobacter sp. Cr_A7 (assembly GCF_029222765.1). Classification (NCBI taxonomy): domain Bacteria; kingdom Bacillati; phylum Actinomycetota; class Actinomycetes; order Micrococcales; family Micrococcaceae; genus Arthrobacter; species Arthrobacter sp. Cr_A7. The sequence continues at coordinate 21,526 of NZ_JARHXQ010000312.1, forward strand.
TGTTGCCGAGCGCTTCGGCGGCGGACAGCGCACGGCGGCCTTCGACGCGCTCGAAGGCGGCCGCAGACTGGGCCAGGGAGATGGCCACCACGGCCACCAGGACTGCCAACACAATCAGCAACTGCAGCACGAGGTATTGCCCCGCGAGGGACATCCCTCTTCGTCGAGTCACGGTGGTTGGTCCTTAAGTTTCAGCAAATATGTCCGGCCGGGCCACTGGTCCTGCGGCCACCGGCGGAGGTACGGGAACTATACCGCAGGCGGAGCAGGTGCACGGCTGGCAGGGCCTTCCACCCCCGGAGGCGCCCGGCGGTGAGGGATTCCCGAAACGTGAACGAAATGAACTTAACTTTCTCTGCGTACATAAGAGTGACCGCTATCACGGCGGAACCTAGCATCGAAGCACAAGTCAGTCTTGCTGATCATTTTTCATGAGAAGAGGAACACCATGCGCCAGATCCGCGCATTGCGAATCGCCGCCGTCGCCGCCGGCATCGCCCTGATGGCCACCGGCTGCGGTGCCACCGGCAAAAGCTCCACGGGTACGGAAAGCTCCGGCGCTGCCGCCGGGCCCATCTCCGGCCTCCAGATCATGGTCCCCAACACTCCGGGCGGCGGCTATGACACCACCGCCCGCGTGGCCGCCAAGGTCCTCGACGACGAGAAGGTTGCCACCAACACCGAAGTCTTCAACCTCGCCGGTGCCGGCGGGACCGTGGGCCTGGCCCGCATCGTGAACGAAAAGGGCAACGGCGACCTCACCATGCTCATGGGCCTGGGCGTGGTGGGCGCGAGCTATACCAACAAGTCCGAGTCCAAGCTCACGGCCACCACTCCCCTGGCACGGCTCATCGAAGAGCCCGGCGCCATCATGGTCAGCAAGGATTCCCCCTACAAGACCATCGATGACCTGGTTGCCGCCTGGAAGGCTGATCCCGGTTCCATCAGCGTCGGCGGCGGCTCCTCCCCGGGCGGCCCGGACCACCTGCTGCCCATGCAGCTCGCCGGCGCCCTGGGCATTGACGCCACCAAGGTGAACTTCGTTTCCTACGACGGCGGCGGGGACCTCCTCCCGGCCATCCTCGGCAACAAGGTGGGCTTCGCGGCCTCCGGTGCCGGTGAGTACCTCAAGCAGATCGAATCCGGTGAAGTCCGCGTCCTGGCCACCAGCGGCGAAGAGCGGCTGGAAGGCGTGGATGCCCCCACGCTGAAGGAATCCAACATCGACCTGGTCTTCACCAACTGGCGCGGCATCGTCGCCCCTCCGGGCATCAGCGACGAGGACAAGGCATCCCTGATCGCCGCCCTTGAGAAGATGCACGCCACCGAAGGGTGGAAGGAAGCATTGAAGACCAACAGCTGGACCGACGCCTTCATCACCGGCGACGAGTTCGAAACCTTCCTCGCCGAGCAGGACAAGCGGGTGGCGGACGTCCTCACGAAGCTTGGCTTGGCGTGAGCTCCTCCCCAACACTTGCCGCACGGCTGAAAGGCCGCGCCGAGCTGGGGGTTGCCCTCCTGCTCGGCGCGGCCGGCGCCCTGGTCATCTGGGACGCGGCCCGCATCTCCACCCCGTACTCCCAGTCTGATCCAGTAGGACCAAAGACCCTCCCGTTCATCGTGGGCGCCATGCTGCTGGTCTGCGCCGTCCTGCTGGCCGTCAACGTCCTCCGCGGCGGCCAGGGCGAGGCGGAAGGCGGCGAGGACGTGGACCTTACCCACCCCGCCGACTGGAAGACGGTCCTGCCCCTGGCAGGCGCCTTCATCCTTAACATCCTGCTCATCGACTGGGCCGGCTGGGTCATCTCCGGAACGGTACTGTTCTGGGGCAGCGTCCTGGCCCTGGGCAGCCGCCACTACATCCGTGACGGGATCATTTCCCTGGCCCTGGCCCTGCTCACCTTCTACGGCTTCTACCTCGGCCTCGGCATCGCACTGCCGGCCGGACTCCTGGAAGGAATCCTCTGATGGACGTCTGGTCCTCACTGATGGACGGTTTCGCCACCGCCCTGACCCCCATGAACTTCCTCTACGCCGTGATCGGCGTACTCCTGGGCACCGCCGTCGGCGTCCTTCCGGGCCTGGGCCCGGCCATGACCGTTGCCCTGCTGCTCCCGGTCACCTACGCCCTGGAACCCACCAGCGCCTTCATTATGTTCGCCGGCATCTACTACGGCGGCATGTACGGCGGCTCCACCACCTCGATCCTGCTGAACACACCTGGCGAGTCGTCGTCGGTGGTGACGGCGATCGAAGGCAACAAAATGGCCAAGGCGGGGCGTGCGGCACAGGCGCTTGCGACGGCGGCCATCGGCTCCTTCGTTGCCGGCACCATCGGTACCGCCCTCCTGGCAGTCTGCGCCCCGGTCGTGGTGGAATTCGCCGTCAGCCTGGGCGCGCCGAGCTACTTCTCGATCATGGTGCTGGCCCTGCTGGCCGTCACCGCGGTCCTCGGTTCCTCCCGCCTTCGCGGCTTCGCATCGCTGGGCCTTGGCCTCGCCATCGGCCTGGTAGGCCTGGACGTGGTCACGGGCCAGGCCCGGCTCACGTTCGGCGTGCCGCTCCTGGCCGACGGCCTGGACATTGTGGTGGTGGCGGTGGCGATCTTCGCCGTCGGTGAAGCCCTCTGGGTGGCCGCCCACCTGCGCCGCAACCCCCTGCAGATCATTCCCGTGGGCCGCCCGTGGATGGGTAAGCAGGACTGGAAGAGGTCCTGGAAGCCCTGGCTCCGCGGGACCGCCTACGGCTTCCCCTTCGGTGCACTGCCCGCCGGCGGCGCCGAGATCCCCACGTTCCTCTCCTACGTCACCGAGAAGCGCCTCAGCAAGCACCCCGAGGAGTTCGGCAAGGGCGCCATCGAAGGCGTGGCCGGTCCGGAAGCTGCCAACAACGCTGCAGCTGCCGGCACCCTGACCCCCATGCTTGCCCTGGGCCTGCCCACCAACGCCACCGCCGCGGTGATGCTCGCAGCGTTCACCAGCTACGGCATCCAGCCCGGTCCCCAGCTCTTCTCGAGCCAGGGCCCCCTGGTGTGGGCGCTGATCGCCAGCCTCTTCATCGGCAACCTGCTGCTGCTGCTGATCAACCTGCCGCTGGCACCGATGTGGGCGAAGCTCCTGCAGATCCCGCGCCCGTACCTGTACGCCGGCATCCTGTTCTTCGCCACCCTGGGCGCCTACTCGGTGAACCTGCAGGCGTTTGACCTGGTGCTCCTGCTGGCGCTCGGCGCCCTGGGCTTCATGATGCGGCGTTTCGGCCTTCCGGTCCTGCCGCTGATCCTCGGCGTCATCCTGGGCCCGCGCATCGAAAAGCAACTGCGGCAGACGCTGCAGCTCAGCGCCGGTGACCCGGCCGGCCTGTTCAGCGAGCCGATCGCCGTCGTCATCTACATCATCGTGGCCATCATCCTGGTCTGGCCGTTCATCTTCAAACTCATCCGGCGCAACCGCCCGGCGCTTGCCACGGCCGGCGTGGCCGCACCTTCCGCTCCGGAGGCTCCTTCAGGCAGCTCCGCGCATCCGGACCTGCCCGTCCATTCAGAAAGCTCCGCCCGCCCAGAAAAGAAGGAGACACCATGACCATTGTGGTGGGATACGTCCCGACACCCGAGGGCGAAGCAGCCCTGACCCAGGCCATCCACGAAGCCCGGAAGAGCAACACCCAACTGCTGGTCATCAACTCATCCAAGGGCGACGCTTTGGTGGACAACCGCTACGCCCAGGATTCGGACATCCAGAGCATCGAGGACCGCCTGGCCACCCAGGGCATCGACCATGTGATCAAGCAGCCGGTCCGTGGCCACGATGCCGCCGCCGAGGTCCTGGACGCCGCGGAGGAGAACAACGCCGAGCTGATCGTGATCGGCCTGCGGCGCCGCACTCCGGTGGGCAAGCTCATCATGGGCAGCGTGTCACAGCGCATCCTGCTGGAGGCCGACTGCCCCGTCCTGGCGGTGAAGGCCGGCTAGTACGCCGGATCCCGCTCGGTACAGTTCCTGGCGCTGGCGGCCCAGCCCTTCCACCTCTACCTCCACCACATCGCCCGGCTGGAGGTAGGGGAAGCGGCCGCTGAGGGCCACCCCTTCCGGAGTCCCGGTGATGATGACATCACCGGGCTCCAGCCGCATGTACTGGCTGCAGTGGTGGACCAGGGTGGCAGCGTCGAAAATGAGCTCTGATGTGGTGGAGTCCTGCCGCGGTTCCCCATTGACCCAGCTGCGCAGCCGGAGGTTCCCGCCGTCGACGTCTTCCGCAGGGACAAGCCACGGGCCCAAGGGTGTTGACCCTGGCAGCGTTTTGCCCTTTGTCCACTGCCCGGCGGCCCCGGGCAGCTGGTACTCACGCTCCGAGAGGTCGTTCGCCGTGACGTACCCGGCGATGCAGGCGGCCGCTTCATCTGTGGTTGCGAGGTAGCTGGCTTCCCGGCCGATGACGATGCCCAGCTCCACCTCCCAGTCGTACTTGCTGGAGAGGGGCGGAACGGGAGCGGCGTCGTAGGGCCCGGCCACTGTGTTGCTGGGCTTGAGGAACATGACAGGGATCTCCGGCGGCGCAGAACCGGACTCCGCTGCATGGGCCGCATAATTCATGCCGATGCCCACCACTGTTCCCGGCCGGGCCACGGGAGCTCCCACGCGCAAGGTTTCTGCGTTCTCAAGGACGGGAAGGGTTCCGGCTGCCAGTGCCTCCCGCGCCCGGTCGAGGCCTCCTGATGCCAGGAAGGCGCCGTCCACATCCCGCGTCAGGGGCAGCAGGCTGAAGTACCGGGAGGAACCATCGCCGGCAGGAACCATCACGGCCGGTTGTTCCTTCCCGGCCTCGCCCAGGCGCATGATTTTCATGGTGAATCTCCTTTGATCCGGGATGAGTGGGAGGACTGTTTCCTATCGTGGCGCGGCGGCACCTCCGGCCGCAAAACGCACCGATTGTGACTGGAGCCAGGCTGCCGTGCAGCCTTCTGTGCCTGCTCGTCCGGCGGCTGTAGAGTGCTGAGAATTCAGCAGTCATCTGACATCTCCGGTAGCGGCCGGTAGACTGGGTGGGCCCTCAGGCAGGAAACACAGAAAGTTCAGCACATGACTACAGCCACGTTGGAGCGCCGCCCGGACGCCGCGGACTCCGCAGAAGCACATGCGAGCCGGTCCATCGACCTGGAATTTTCCAGCGCCCGCGAAGTACACGCCGGCCTGGAAGAGGCCGTTGCAGAGCTGATCGAGGTGGCGGCAAAGGATGCAGCCTGCGGCATCCTGGTGACGAGGCTCCACCCGGGACGCTACACCGTAGCCCTGGACGAATCAGTACCGTTCGGGGAAACCTACGAGGCGTTCGCAGCCTGATTTTCCCATCGCGGAAAGCCAAAACGCACAAATCCCCGCCCTGCCTTTCGGCAGTGCGGGGATTTGCTGTATCTGCTGGGGCTCCTAGCCGCGGCGGACCTGTACGCCGTCGGACTTCAGGAAGAGCTGCTTTTCTGCCGGGCCCGCCGGCACAAGCCACAGGACGTTTCCGCTCTGCGACACCTCTTCCACCTCCCCGGCCGCTACCACATGCGCATGCTTGATGATCTCGACATGGTCACCAACCGAAAGGCTCTTCCAGTTGGATACCACAGCGGAATGGGCATTGCGCCTCGATAAGACTGCCCCACGTGCTTTCATTTGAACTTCTACCCCTTTGTATACGTTCTGCGCCACAGCCTCGTTGATGTGACTTTCACTACACCTTCAGTTCTACTACACTCTTCCGCCCACGGTTGACCGTGTCGCCGAAAATTCCGCCCCTTGGACAGGAGCTGTCCGCATACTGAAGATTCTTCGGTATCAGGCAAGCGGGCCTACTGCCGATTCGGCCGCCCTCCGCACCTCCCCGGACGCCACCAGCCGGTCCGCCGCTTCCAGCTCGGGCGAGAGGAAGCGGTCCGTTCCCGGCCCCTCGACGACGTCACGCAGGGCAGCGACGACGGCGGAGCCCGCGGGCCCCGGCGTCAGGACGCCGCCGGAAAGCTGGCTCCGGATGTCCAGGGCCCGGGCCGAGGTGACCAGCTCAATGGCCAGGACGCGGCGAAGGTTTTCGACGGCCTTGCGCAGCTTCCGGGCTGCATGCCAGCCCATGGACACGTGGTCTTCCTGCATGGCCGAGCTGGGGATGGAGTCCACGGATGCGGGGACCGCCAGCCGCTTGTTGTCGGACACCAGGCCCGCCTGGGTGTACTGGGCGATCATGAGGCCGGAATCCACACCGGGATCCGCCGCGAGGAAAGCGGGAAGGCCATGCGAGCGGGCAGGATCCAGCATCCGGTCCGTCCGGCGCTCCGCGATGGAACTCAGGTCCGCGACCGCGATGGCCAGGAAGTCCAGCACGTAAGCCACGGGAGCGCCATGGAAGTTCCCGTTGGAGCTGACCCGGCCATCCGGCAGCACCACGGGGTTGTCGATGGCAGCGGCCAGCTCGCGCGACGCCACCAGTTCAGCATGGTCGATGGTGTCCCTGACGGCGCCGGCCACCTGCGGTGCACAGCGGAGGGAGTAGGCGTCCTGGACGCGTGAATCGCCCACCCGGTGGGAAGCAACGATGCGCGAGTTGGACAGGACGCGGAGCATGTTGTCCGCACTGGCAGCCTGGCCGGGGTGCGGGCGCAGCGCGGCATGGAGCTCCGGCAGGAACACCTGGTCGGTGCCCAGCAGCGCCTCGACGCTGAGCGCCGCGGTGATGTCCGCCGTCGTCAGCAGCCGGCGAAGGTCAGCGATGGCCATCAGGAGCATGCCCAGCATGCCCTCGGTGCCGTTGACCAGGGCCAGGCCTTCCTTTTCGGCGAGGGTGACCGGCTCGATGCCGTGATCGGCGAGCAGCTCCGCGACGGTGCGCTGCCCGGCGGCGCCAACCAGTTCGCCGTCGGGCCCTTCCGCCTCGCCCTCACCCATGAGCACCAGCGCGCAGTGCGACAGCGGGGCGAGATCGCCGGAGCAGCCGAGCGAGCCGAATTCGCGCACCACCGGCGTGATGCCGGCGTTGAGGACGTCCACCATGGTCTGCAGGACCACGGGCCGGACCCCGGTGCGGCCCGACGCCAGGGTCTTGGCGCGCAGGAACATGATGCCGCGCACCACCTCGCGCTCCACCGCCGGCCCCATGCCCGCTGCGTGGCTGCGGATCAAACTCTTCTGGAGCTGGGTGCGCAGCTCGGTGGGGATGTGGCGGTTGGCGAGGGCCCCGAAGCCGGTGGAGATACCGTACGCCGGGACATCGCTGGAGGCGAGGCCGTCAATGTGGGCGCGGACCTTGGCGACTGTTTCGAGGGCTTCCGGGGCGATGGCCACCTTGGCGTCGTGGCGCGCGACGGCGACAACATCCTCGGGCGTGACGCCGCTGGAGCCAAGGGTGATGGTCAGCGGTTCGTGGGTTATCAATGTCATGATTCCTACTTTTTGTGGTGTGCGGGGATCGATTGCTCCATAACTGTCGTTTTCGGGGTTCTAAACGACAGTTACGGAGCAGTCGATGGACTAGTTGGTCCCTGAAGACTCGTTCATGGGGATGCGGACGCCGCGTTCTTTGGCGACGTCGAGGGCGCGTTCGTAGCCGGCGTCGGCGTGGCGGATGACGCCCATACCGGGGTCGTTGGTGAGGAGGCGTTCGAGCTTTTCGGCGGCGAGGTCGGTGCCGTCGGCGACGGAGACCTGGCCGGCGTGGATGGATCGGCCGATGCCCACGCCGCCGCCGTGGTGCAGTGACACCCAGGTGGCGCCGGAAGCGGTGTTGAGCAGGGCGTTGAGCATGGGCCAGTCGGCGATCGCGTCCGAGCCGTCGGCCATGGCCTCGGTTTCGCGGTAGGGGGAGGCGACGGAGCCGGAGTCCAGGTGGTCGCGGCCGATCACGATAGGCGCCTTGACCTTGCCTTCCTTGACGAGCTGGTTGAACAGCAGCCCGGCTTTCGCGCGCTCGCCGTAGCCCAGCCAGCAGATCCGTGCCGGCAGTCCTTCGAATTCGACGCGTTCCTGCGCCGCGTCGATCCAGCGGTGCAGGTGCTTGTTCCCGGGGAAGAGTCCCTTGATGGCCTCGTCGGTGACGCGGATGTCTTCGGGGTCTCCGGAGAGCGCCACCCAGCGGAACGGGCCGAGGCCCTCGCAGAACAGCGGCCGGATGTAGGCGGGGACGAAGCCCGGGAATTCGAACGCGCGGGTGTAGCCGCCCTTGCGGGCCTCATCGCGGATGGAGTTGCCGTAGTCGAACACCTCGGCGCCGGCGTCCTGGAATTCCACCATGGCCTGAACGTGGCGTGCCATCGAGGCCTGGGCCTTCTTGGTGAAGCCTTCCGGGTCAGCTTCGGCTTCGCGGTGCCATTCGTTGACCGAGATGCCCTCGGGGAGGTAGCTCAGCGGATCGTGGGCGGAGGTCTGGTCGGTGACGATGTCCACGGTGAACTCACCGGCTTTGTGGCGGCGCAGGATCTCCGGGAAAACTTCCGCTGCGTTTCCCACGTAGCCCACGGACCAGCCGCGGCGTTCTTCCTTGGCCTTGAGCACCTTGGCGATGGCGGCGTCGAGGTCCGTTTCCACCTCGTCCAGGTACCGCTTGCCGGCACGGCGGCGCAGGCGGGTCTCGTCGACGTCGACGATCAGGCACGCGCCCTCGTTCAGAGTGACCGCGAGCGGCTGCGCGCCGCCCATGCCGCCGCAGCCGCCGGTCAGGGTGAGTGTCCCGGCGAGGGTGCCGTTCTCGTCTTTGGTGAGCTTGCGGGCGATCGCCGCGAACGTCTCGAAAGTGCCCTGCAGGATGCCCTGGGTGCCGATGTAGATCCAGGACCCCGCCGTCATCTGGCCGTACATCATCAGGCCCTCGGCCTCGAGCCGGCGGAACTCGGGCCAGTTGGCCCAGCCGCCCACCAGGTTGGAGTTGGCCAGGAGCACCCGGGGTGCCCATTCGTTGGTGCGGAAGACGCCCACGGGCTTGCCGGACTGGACCAGGAGGGTCTCGTCCTTCTCCATGGTTTCGAGGGTGCGGGTGATGGCGTCGAACGCTGCCCAGGAGCGCACGGCCCGGCCGGTGCCGCCGTAGACCACCAGGTCATCCGGACGCTCGGCCACTTCGGGGTCCAGGTTGTTCATGAGCATGCGCAGCGGCGCTTCGGTCTGCCAGCTCTTCGCGGTGAGCTCGGTGCCGCGGGCGGCTTTGACCGGGCGGGCACCGGTGGTGAAATCGGCGGGTGCCATGGTGGCTCCTTTTCGTTGTGCGTCTGTGCGTGGAAGAAGTTCTGTATCAACTAAAGCCCGTTACGAAGAGGCTTTATAGGGGTTTGAGGTGGGTGCTGTCCGGCATTCCAGACACGCCCGGCTGGCCGAGTTGCTCTATCACATAAGGCTCCCAGTCCGGGTTTTTAGCAGCCTTAGGTGATGGAGCAACGAGGATTATTTGACCGGTCGGCCGTGGATGCGGACCGAGAGCTCGTCTGCGACCTTTTGGACACGCGCCGCCAGGACGGGCCACTCTTCCGGCTGCAATTTGTCCTCAAGGAATGTGACCGCCACGGCCGCGGTGGGCCAGCCAAGGTGGTCGGTCACGGCGGCGGCGATGGAGCCGAAGCCGGGGGTCACCTCGCCGTGTTCCGTGGCGTAACCCCTTTGCCGGACCCGGTCCAGGTGCGAGGACAAGGCGGAGTACTTCATGATGGGCGACTCGGTCTCGTGCCGGGCCGTGAATGCGGCTGCATTCGGGTACAGCGCGCGGACCTGGGATTTGGGCAGGGCGGCAAGGATGGCGCGCCCGCTGGCGGTGAGGTGGCTGGGGAGCCGGACGCCGACGTCGGTCACCAGCGACGGGCGGTTCTTGGCCCGCTCCTCGACAATGTAGAGGACATCCCGCCCGTGCAGAACGGCCAGGTGCGCGCTCTCCCCCAGCGCATCCACGAGTGAAGCAAGAAGAGGGCGGCCCAGCCGCGACAACGGTTCCTGCCTCGAATACGCGGAACTGAGCTCAAAGGCGCTGATCCCCAGACCGTAGCGCTGTTCCTCATGGAGGTGGAGCACAAACCCGTTGGCCTCCATCACTCCCAGCAGGTGGTAGACGCTGGACCGCGGCAGGCCCAGTGACGAAGCGATTTGCGAGGCTGCCATGGGACCGCGGCGGGAGGCCAGCAGTTTGAGGATGCGCAGGGTGTTTTCGGCGGCGGGGACCTTGGATGCCGCCTTTGATGTGCTGCCGGCCAGCGGCCTCGCTTCCGTAACTAACACCGGAACTCCTCCATTTCTCATGTGCGGCCCGACGCTATCCGGGATCCCGTACTTAACCTTGCGCCCTTCGTTCCCCCGGAAGCACTACGTAAGCCGAGGCGCTGTCCGGGATACCAGATAGTGCCGAGACGTCTGACCGCTCAATGCAGTCTCTTGGACAGCCAGGACCAGCCCCGGTGGCTTGACCGGGTCAGAGCCCGGGAGTTCTGGCGTTATGAAACCCCGACCACTACCTTGCCCCGGCTCCGCCCCTCGTGCAGGTATCTGACAGCGGCCGGAGCTTCCTCAAGGGGGAAGACCTTGTCGACGGCAGGCTTCACGCTGCCGGCTTCAATGAGCGATGAGAGTGCTTCCAGGTCCAGGTGTGTCTCCTTTGAGACAAGCCCCTTGAATTTCTGGCGCGAGAAAAGTGAAGCAAAGGGCGCCCCAATCGACCGCTCAAAGCCGCCGATCAGCTTGCCGCCCCCTTCGCCTCCGACGATCACCAGCGTTCCCTGTGGCGCGAGCACCCGCCGGAGGACGGACAGGGGCCGGTTGCCGGCGGTATCCAGGATGACGTCGTACAGCTTTCCCCCACTGGCAATATCAGAATTCGTATAGTCGATAACTGCATCGGCCCCGAGGGACCGGACGAGGTCCATCTTGCCGGTACTGCAGACCCCGGTGACCTCCGCCCCGAAGGCCTTGGCCAGTTGCACGGCGAAGGAGCCCACTCCCCCGCCCGCCCCAATGATCAGCACCTTTTGCCCAACGGTGACCTCGCCCGCGTCGCGGACAGCCTGAAGGGCCGTAACACCGGAAATGGGAGCTGCCGCCGCCTCCTCGAATGAGAGGTTCACGGGCTTCCGCGCCAGCTTGTCCTCCCTCGCGCAGACGTATTCCGCAAAGGACCCCTCGCAGGTTCCATAAACTTCGTCGCCCACCCGGAAGCGGTCAACATCGGCTCCCACAGCCTCCACAACGCCGGCCACCTCCCGGCCCCGCACCGGCGTCTTGGGCTTCCTCAGTCCGTAACCGAAAAGCCTGATCAGATAGGGCAGCCCCGTCATCAGGTGCCAGACCCCCTGGTCGACGCCGGCGGCCCGCACCCGGATAAGGACCTCACCATCACCCGGCACTGGCCGCGCAATCTCCCGCAACTGAAGCACGTCCGCCGCTCCATAAACGTCCTGCACGATAGCTTTCATGGCTGATCTCCTTCTGGCTGCGGGTACTGGAACACGTCCTCAAGCGATACGCCGAGCACGTGGGCGATCTGGAAGGCCATCTCCAGCGACGGCGAATACCGGCCCTGTTCGATGGCAACGACTGTCTGGCGGGTGACCCCCACCCGCGTGGCGTCACCAACGTAAAGAGAACCCGACACCGCGTCAATAGTTCTGTACCAGCGAGCAGAAAGCCCGCAGGGAAGAACCAGCCAGTCTGCGATGAAAGACACCAACCTCCCGTGAGGCTCATCACCCCGCACTCGAAAGTGGTCTGCTGGTTACCGGTTCCCCTCCCAATGACGAGAAGGTATTTGCATGCAAGCAGCACCAAACCCCACCAGGAACGAAAGTCCGGCCGGACAGCGAACCCCAGCAGCCGCCGTCGGGAGCGTCCTTAACCGGGGATTGAACGTCCGCCACATCCGGTTCATGGCCCTGGGCTCGGCCATCGGCACCGGCCTCTTCTATGGTTCCGCCTCCGCCATCCAAAAAGCCGGACCGGCCGTCCTGCTGGCCTACATCATCGGCGGCGCCGCCGTGTTCATGGTGATGCGGGCCCTGGGCGAGATGGCCGTGAGGCACCCCGTCTCCGGCTCCTTCGGACAGTATGCAAGCCGTTACCTTGGCCCCCTGGCCGGCTTTGTCACTGGCTGGACCTATGTCTTTGAGATGGCAATTGTCGCCATCGCGGACGTGACAGCCTTCAGTATCTACATGGGCTTCTGGTTCCCCCAGGTGGACCGGTGGATCTGGATCCTGGCCATCATCTGCTTCCTGGCTGCCCTGAACCTCCTCAGCGTCAAGGTCTTCGGGGAGCTGGAGTTCTGGTTTTCACTGATCAAGGTGGCCGCCATTATCGCCATGATCGCCGGCGGTGCCGCGATCATCGCCTTCGGCTTCCAGGCGGGCGGTTCCAGCGTCGCCCCGGGACTGGGAAACCTCGTTGAGCACGGCGGCATGTTCCCGCATGGCTTCGAAGGGCTCCTGGCATCCTTCGCCGTGGTCATGTTCGCCTTCGGCGGGATCGAGACCCTGGGCATCACCGCCGGCGAGGCCGCGGACCCGAAGAAGGTCATCCCCAAGGCCGTCAACACCGTGCCGGTGCGCGTCCTGTTGTTCTACGTCCTGACCCTGGGTGTCCTCATGAGCCTCTTCCCCTGGAACGAGATCGGCAGCAACGGCAGCCCGTTCGTGCAGATCTTCAGCGGACTCGGCATCCCTGCGGCGCCGCACATCCTCAACGCCGTCGTCATAACGGCCGCCCTTTCCGCGATCAACAGCGATATCTTCGGTGCCGGGCGGATCCTCTTCGGGCTGTCCAGGCAGGGCCACGCCCCGGCCGTCTTCGGCAAGGTGTCCCGGCATGGGGTCCCCTGGATGACGGTGGTCATGATGACGGCCATCCTTCTGGTGGGTGTGGTCCTGAACGCTGTCATTCCCAAGGATGTCTTCATCCTCATCGCCTCCATCGCCACCTTCGCCACCGTGTGGGTGTGGATCATGATCCTCGCGTCCCATGTGGCAATGAAGCGGGAGATCGCACGGACCGGCCTGCCGGCGTCGGAATTCCCCTCGCCCTGGTGGCCGACGGCCTCTGTCCTCACCATTGCCTTTATGGCACTGGTCATCGCCGTCCTGGGCGCGTTTGAGGACACGAGGATCGCGCTCTACGTGGGCGGCGCGTGGCTGGCTCTCCTGGTCCTTGCCTACCGGCTGTGGATCAGGGGTGACGGACGACGGCGGGCCGAACTTGTGGACGAGACCTCACCGCTGCCGGTGGTCGCGGCGGTCCGCGGCGGCGATTAGGTCCCGATCCGACGGCTGCGGCCAGACCCAGCCCGCCCGGTCCCTCCGGGGCTAAGATCAGGCATGGTCCCCCTCTCCAACCTGCTGGCGTTTTCGTTGGCTTCAGTGGTGCTGATCGCCGTGCCGGGGCCAAGCGTCCTGTTCGTGATCGGCCGCTCGCTGGCGCTCGGCTGGAAGGGCGGAGTCCTCACCGTCCTGGGCAATGCGACCGGCCAACTGGTCCAGGTGGCAGCAGTGGCCCTGGGCCTGGGCATGGTGGTGGCACAATCCGTGATCCTCTTCAGCGTGGTGAAGTTTGCCGGTGCCGCTTACCTCGTTTACCTGGGGATCCAAGCCATCAGGCACCGCCTCAGCCGCATCGAGGCCGAAAACCAACCAGCCCATGCCAGGCCCTGGCGGCTGGTGGGAGAGGGCGCAGTGGTTGGAGCCACCAACCCGAAGTCCGTGGTTTTCTTTGTTGCCGTGCTGCCGCAGTTCGTGGACTACGCGTCGGGTGCCATCCCGTTCCAGCTGGGACTGCTCGGTTCGGTGTTCCTGGTGATCGCCCTGGTCTCGGACAGCATGTGGGCCATCGCCGCAGGGACGGCCAGGCGATGGTTCGCCCGCTCGCCCGGGCGGGTTTCAGCCGTGGAGGTGACCGGCGGTGCCTTAATGATCGGGCTCGGCGGCACCCTCGCCCTCACCGGCAGCAAGTCCTGAGAACCAGCCCTCAGGGCCG
>NZ_JARHXQ010000313.1:0-927 GCF_029222765.1 Arthrobacter sp. Cr_A7
TAAGGGAGCGGTCCCACTGCGTCCACCAGAACCGGCGCGGCGGCCCGCATGGGAGCAACAAGGGCGGCACCCTCCGCTTCGCTGCCCTGCCAGGCGAACCGCAGGTGCATCACAAACGTGCCCCGCAGGAAAGCGGGCACCTCTTCCATGTCCGGCAGCCGCAGGAAGGCCAGTGATGCAGAGGCCCCCAGCGGAAGGTCCCGCGTCCAGCTCCTGAAGCCGGCAAGGACGTCTTTGGCATGCACACCGTCGTAAAAAATGCCGCCGGCATACAGTTGGCCGGCCGGGAAGAGAGAGAACTCCATTGCGGTGACGATGCCGAAGTTGCCCTTGCCGCCGCGAAGCAGGGAGAACAGCCGCGGCTCGCTGACGGCGTCCACACGCCGCAGTTCGCCGTCGGGCGTGACCAGGTCAAAAGCCAGGACATGGTCCGAGGCGAAGCCGTATTTGCGGCCCAGGAGCGGCAGCCCGCCGCCAAGGGTGTAACCGACCACGCCGACGTCGGTGGTGGAACCGTGCAGGCCGGTCAGGCCGTGCGGTGCAGCCGCGCGGAGGACGTCGCGCCAGCGGATGCCGGCCCCAACGCGGGCAGACTGCTCCTCCGGATCGATGGATAGCTCCAGCATGTAGCGGGTGCTGATAAGGAGGCCGTCAGTGATGGCGTTCGCGGCGCCGTGGCCCGTGGACTGGACGGAAATGGACATGTTGCGGGCAGAAGCCCACTTGACCGCAGCCACGACGTCATCGGCGTTGACTGCGGCCAGGACCAGGTCCGGCGTGTGCCGGGTGGCGAGATTGAAAGCTGCGGCTTCTGATTCATAGGAAGCGTCGCCGGGGGCATAAACCAGCCCGCGGACAAGGAGCTGCAGTTCGGTTTTTGCCGTATGGGTAGGGAGATTCTGCATTTCTGGCTTTCACTAGTTGGGC
>NZ_JARHXQ010000314.1:0-7170 GCF_029222765.1 Arthrobacter sp. Cr_A7
TACAATCGATTTGGCGCCTTGGGGCGTCTCGAAAAACAGCACTGAGGAGATCCACGTGGCCAGCTTTGTAGACCGGGTAGTACTGCACGTATCCGGCGGTAGCGGCGGCCACGGGTGCGTCTCCGTCCACCGCGAGAAGTTCAAGCCCCTGGGCGGTCCCGACGGCGGCAACGGCGGCAATGGCGGCGACGTCATCCTGCGCGTGGACCACCAGACCACCACCCTTCTTGACTACCACCACGCCCCCCACCGGCACGCCACCAACGGCGGCCCCGGTATGGGTGACTGGCGCGGCGGGAAGAACGGTGAGACCCTCATCCTGCCCGTGCCCGACGGCACCGTGGTCAAGTCCAAGGACGGAACGGTCCTGGCGGACCTCGTCGGCGAAGGCGCCGAATACGTCGCCGCTGCCGGCGGGATCGGCGGACTCGGCAACGCTGCCCTGTCCTCCCAGAAGCGCCGCGCCCCCGGCTTCGCCCTGCTGGGCATCGAAGGCGAATCCAGCGACATTGTCCTGGAACTGAAGTCCATTGCCGACATCGCCCTGGTGGGCTTCCCGTCCGCCGGCAAGTCAAGCCTCATCGCCGCGATGTCGGCTGCCCGGCCCAAGATCGCGGACTACCCGTTCACCACGCTCATTCCCAACCTGGGCGTTGTCCAGGCGGGCGATGTCCGCTTCACCATCGCCGACGTCCCCGGACTGATCGAGGGTGCCAGCGAGGGCAAGGGCCTGGGCCACCACTTCCTGCGCCACGTGGAGCGCTGCGCCGCGCTGGTCCACGTCCTGGACTGCGGAACCCTGGAATCGGACCGCGACCCGCTTTCGGACCTGGCCATCATTGAGGCCGAGCTGGAAAAGTACGCCGTGGATATGAGCTACGCCGGCCAGGACGGCGAAGTGGTCCCCCTGAACCACCGCCCCCGCCTGGTGGCGCTGAACAAAGTGGACCTGCCTGACGGCAAGGACATGGCAGACTTCGTCCGTCCGGAACTGGAATCCCGCGGCTACCGCGTCTTCGAAGTGTCCGCCACCAGCCACGAAGGCCTGCGCCAGCTGGGCTTCGCCATGGCCGAGATCGTCCAGGCGGCCCGTGACGCCGTGGCGGCCGCACCGCCCAAGGTGCAGCCGGCCGTCCTGCGTCCGCGCGCCGTCAACGAGTCCGGGTTCCGTATCCGCCGTGAGGAGAAGGGCCTCGAGCCGCTGTTCCGCGTCCTCGGCGAAAAGCCCGTGCGCTGGGTCAAGCAGACCGACTTCACCAATGAGGAAGCCATCGGCTACCTGGCCGACCGGCTGGCCAAGCTCGGCGTGGAGACCGAGCTGTTCAAGCAGGGCGCAAAGCCCGGCGACACCGTGGTGATCGGCGAGGACGACGGCGTCGTCTTCGACTGGGAGCCCACCATGATGGCCGGCGCCGAACTGCTGGCGTCACCCCGCGGCACCGATGTCCGTTTCGCCGATATCGGCGATCGGCCCACCCGCAGCCAGAAGCGCGAAGAGCAGCAGGAGCGCCGGGATGCCAAGGCAGCAGCCCGCGCCGAGCTCGAGGCAGAGCGGAAGGCCGGCATCTGGACGGAGTCCGTCAGCGGACGGCGTGTGGCCAAGCCCCTGAAGGAGAGCGGACTGGAAGCGGACGATGACCTCTAGGGCGGTCGCCACGGATCCCACCCTGCGGTTCGTGGACCGGAGTGTGCTCGCCAACGCGCGCCGGATCGTGGTGAAGGTGGGCTCTTCCTCACTGACCAGCATCAAGGGCGGCATCTCGGAGGAATCCCTGACCGCCCTGGCGGACGCCCTGGCGGCCAAGCGCAACAGCGGAACGGAGATCATCCTGGTCTCCTCCGGCGCCATCGCCGCGGGCCTGGCACCTTTGGGCCTGGCCAAGCGGCCCCGCGACCTGGCCACCCAGCAGGCGGCGGCCAGTGTGGGGCAGGGCCTGCTAATGGCGCGCTACACCCACGCGTTCGGCGCCCACGGCGTGACGGTCAGCCAGGTGCTGCTCACGGCCGAGGACCTGATGCGGCGCAGCCAGCACACCAACGCCTTCCGTGCCCTGGACCGGCTGCTGAACCTCGGCGTTGTCCCCGTCGTGAACGAAAACGATACGGTGGCCACGCACGAGATCCGTTTCGGCGACAATGACCGGCTCGCGGCCCTGGTGGCCCACCTGGTGCGGGCCGATGCGCTGGTGCTGCTGTCCGACGTCGACTCCCTCTACGACGGTCCGCCTTCCCAGGGCGCGAAACGGATCCCCCTGGTTGAGGGCGCCCACGACCTCGAGGGCGTGTCCATCGGAAAAACCGGCAAGGCGGGCGTCGGCACCGGCGGAATGCTCACCAAGGTCGAAGCCGCCACCATGGCCGCCGGCTCGGGCATCCATGCCGTCGTCACCTCCACGCCCAATGCGGCAGCTGCACTCAACGGCGAGGACGTGGGCACCTGGTTCGCCGTCAACGGGGCCCGGAAGCCCGTCCGCCTCCTCTGGCTGGCACATGTCGCCTCGGTCCAGGGCCGTCTGGTCCTCGACGATGGTGCGGTTAAGGCCGTGCGGCACCACCGGACGTCCTTGCTGCCGGCAGGCATCTCCGCCGTGCACGGCGACTTCGAGGCGGGCGACGCCGTCGAGATCGTCAGTGCCGATGGAACCGTGGTTGCCCGCGGCCTCGTGAACTACTCCTCGGAGGAGCTGCCCCGCATGCTGGGCCGGTCCACCCGGGACCTTGGCGAGGAACTCGGCAGCGGCTATGACCGTGAAGTTGTTCATGTTGATGACCTGGTGCTGGTCTGAGCTCCACCCTCGCCTAAACTTGAAACATGACTGAGGCCCTGATCCACACAACTGCTCACACCTCCGGAGACACTGCTGCCGCGTCCGAGACGCAGCAGCCAGCCCCCGCAGCAGTGCCGGTATCAGCTGACGTCCCGCTGTCCGATGCCGACGTCGAAGCGGCAGTCCACGCCATCGCCGACCGTTCCCGCCAGGCTGCCCGCCGGATCGCCATGGCCAACCGGTCCTGGAAGGACCGCGCCCTGCGCGCCGTGGGAGATGCCCTGCAGGAGAACACGCAGGCCATCCTTGCTGCCAACGCCAAGGACGTAGCTGCCGGAAAAGCCAACGGAACGTCCGCCGCCATGCTGGACAGGCTCACGCTCACGGAGGCCCGCATCGCCGGGCTGGTGGCTGCGCTGGAAAACCTTGCCAACCTGCCCGACCCCGTGGGCAACGTGGTCCGCGGCCAGACCCTCCCCAATGGCCTGCGCCTGCGCCAGGTCAACGTTCCCATGGGCGTGGTGGCCGCCATCTACGAAGCGCGCCCCAACGTCACGGTGGACATCGCCGGGCTGGCACTCAAGAGCGGCAATGCCGTGATCCTGCGCGGCGGCAGCGCGGCTGAGGCCACGAACGAAGTACTTGTCCGGGTGTTGCGCGAAGCGCTGGAGTCCGTGGGACTGCCTGCCGACGCCGTGCAGACCGTGGACCAGTACGGCAGGGCCGGCGCGAACGTGCTCATGCGCGCCCGCGGCAGGGTTGATGTGCTGATTCCCCGCGGCGGCCGCGACCTCATCCAGACAGTGGTCACCAATTCCGCCGTGCCCGTCATCGAGACGGGGGAGGGCAACGTCCATATCTTCATCGACGAATCGGCGAATGAGGAGATGGCCGTTGAGATCCTGCTCAATGCCAAGACCCAGCGGCCCAGTGTCTGCAACACGGTGGAGACCCTTCTGGTCCACTCCGGATCCACTGTCCTGCCGGCCGTTGCCGCAGCCCTGAGCAAGGCCGGCGTACGGCTGCACGCCGATGACCGCATCCGCGCCGCCCTGCCCGCATCCATTGAGGCGGAACCGGCCACCGACGAGGACTGGGGCACCGAGTACATGAACCTTGACCTGGCCGTGGCCATGGTGGACAGCCTGGATGAAGCGGTTCAGCACATCCGCACGTGGTCCACCGGCCACACCGAGGCCATCCTCACCAACGACCTCTCCAACGCCGAACGGTTCATCGCGGAAGTGGATTCCGCGGCTGTCATCGTCAATGCATCGACCCGTTTTACCGACGGCGGCGAACTGGGCCTGGGTGCCGAGGTGGGCATTTCCACTCAGAAGCTGCACGCCCGCGGCCCCATGGGGCTGACCGAACTCACCACCACCAAGTGGATCGTGCAGGGCGAGGGCCAGGTCCGCGGGTAGCAACGCGGTAACATAGACCGAACGCCAGAAAGCAGCGGGAACTTCCGCTGCCATAAACCTTTGAACCCTAGGGGAGAAAATGCTGTTCCAGCAGATCGCCACGACCATCGCCGAAGGCGAAGAACACGAACTCGCGCCGCTGTGGGCTGAGCCGTGGGTCTTCGGCATCGTCATTTTCGCCATCCTGCTGGTGCTGATGTTCGTCACCCTGTCCTACTCCAACCTGGGCAACCGCCACGCTGCCACTGAGGAGCACGCGGACCCGCACCGCCAGCACCCCAACAAGCACGATCACGGGCAGGGCCACTAACATTTCCCGCGTTCTGCACCACAGTGGTGCCAACGGCAGGCTTCGGCTGGGCGTGATGGGTGGGACGTTTGATCCCATCCATCACGGCCACCTGGTCGCAGCCAGTGAAGTGGCTGCCGAGTTTGATTTGGACGAAGTGGTTTTCGTCCCCACCGGCCAGCCGTGGCAGAAGTCCCACAAACAGGTCAGCGAGCCCGAGCACCGGTACCTCATGACCGTCATTGCCACCGCCTCCAATCCGCGGTTCACCGTGAGCCGGGTGGACATCGAACGGCCCGGCCCCACGTACACCATTGACACGTTGCGTGACCTGCGGGCGCAGCGCCCGGACGCCGACCTGTTCTTTATCACGGGGGCTGACGCGCTGGCGCAGATCCTGTCGTGGAAGGACATCGATGAACTGTGGTCGCTGGCCCATTTCGTGGGTGTGACGCGGCCCGGCCATGTCCTGGACGGCATGGGACGGGACGACGTCAGCCTCCTCGAGGTTCCGGCCATGGCGATCTCGTCAACGGATTGCCGGACCCGCGTTGCAGCGAACAACCCCGTCTGGTACCTGGTGCCGGACGGCGTGGTCCAGTACATCGCCAAGTACGGTCTCTATGCCCATGCGCCGGCGAGCGGGAATGAGTTTACTTCCGAAGCACGTGAACCAGCCAGTACTGAATGAGTTCTCAATGAGTCAGGAACAGCCCCCCATCCGCAGCCGCCGGGAACTCCGGAAGGCCAGGGATGCCCAGCAGGCGTCCGTGTCCACAGGCACGGACCAGCTTTCCCCTGCCCATAAACCGGAGGCCCCACAACCGCAGGCCCCACAACCGCAGGCGGCCGCACCGCAGCCGGCCGCGAAGCAGCCTGCCACCCCTGGCGCGGCAGGCCAACCGGCCGCCGGGCAGCCGGGCCGCGGCTCCAGCCCCGCCCCCGAGCAGACCCACACCCAGCGGTCGTCACAGATCCGCGCCCGGGACCGTGCAGCCCTGCGCACCATCAAGGAACTGGAAGAAAAAGAAGGCCAGCTCGCCACCGGCGGTGCCCCTACCCGGCGCCAGCTCAGGCTGCAGCAGCTCAAGGAACAGGCGCTGACCGCGGCCAACCCCATCGTGCCGCCCGCAGGCGGCCCCTCAGTCCAGACCGGTAGGTCGGTACAGGCCGGTACGTCGATACAGGGCGGTACGCCGGCACAAAACGGTCCGGCTGCCGGACCCTTGGCCGCCGGATCCCCGCAGTCCTCTCCGGCGGCAGCGGAAAAGAAGCCAGCCGCGAAAACTGCCGGTCCCACCGCCAAGAGCACCGCCGCTACAGCCAATGCCACATCCGGGTCCCGTTCCGGGGTCCCCGACGGGATGACTGTTGAGCAGGCACTGCAGGCGCGGGCACTCATCGCCGAGCAGGCAAAGAACCAGATCGCCAAGATGGAGCACATCGCTTCCCTGGATCCGGAAGCGGTCGATCCGGACATCCTCGCGGAACAGATTGCCTTGGCCGAACGTGCCGCCGTCATGAACCGCCGGGCCCTGGCCAAGCAGAAGCTGGCCGAACAGGCAGGAACACCCGCGGCACCCGGCAGGGAACCCGGAGCCAAGGACCGGCCCGCGCCTTCAACGGCCAACAACCTGGCAATGGTGACCCCGTTGGAGTTTGTGCAGGTGCCGGGCGTCGACCGTCCGGTCATGAAACCGCCGGCAACTTCCCATGTCCCCGTCACCACACGGCCGGGTTCAAAGGTCCAGCCCGATACAAAAGCCCAGCCGGGAATTAAGTCCCAGCCGGGAGGTGCCGGCAAGCGGCGCCCCGCCAGCCGCCCGAATGCTGCCGCGGCAGACGCCGCATCGGGCCGTTCGCAGGTTATCGCCCGGGCGGAAGCTGCTGCCAGGGCAGCCACCCGCCCCAAACCGGTGGTCTTTCCCGAGAACCCGTCAGAGGGCCTGGTGGAGGATCTGCCCAGGGTTCCGGCCAGCTCGGCCTACGGACTCGATCCTTTGGATGCGGCCACCGCCGGGCTTGCCCGGGCCAAGCGGAACCGGATCCTGCAGCTCTGCATCCTGCTGTTCGGCCTCGTGGCGCTCATCTCAGGCATTTTCCTGATCATCAGCGGCATGTCCAGCTGACCGGTCAGCACCAATACTTTTTAAACCAACAAGGAGTCCCGTGACTGCATCAGATTCATCCATCACCATAGCCCGCACTGCCGCCAAGGCCGCCGCGGACAAGATCGCCCAGGACATCGTTGCCTTGGACGTCAGTGAGCGCCTGGCGCTGGCCGACGTCTTCCTCATCGCATCCGCGCCAAGCGAACGTCAGGTCAATGCAATTGTGGACGGCATTGAGGAGGAGCTGGCCAAGCAGGACCTGCGTCCGGTGCGCCGCGAAGGCCGCTCCGGTGGCCGCTGGGTCCTGCTGGACTACTCGGACCTGGTCATCCACGTCCAGCATGAAGAAGACCGCGTGTTTTACGCCCTGGAACGCCTCTGGAAGGACTGCCCCGTGGTGGACCTCCAGCTGGGTGACGACGCCTCGGCCAAGGCCACGGCCGCCTCCGAGACCGAGTAGATCCGCGGAAACACACCGAATATT
The DNA here is from genome assembly GCF_029222765.1 of Arthrobacter sp. Cr_A7. NCBI lineage: Bacteria > Bacillati > Actinomycetota > Actinomycetes > Micrococcales > Micrococcaceae > Arthrobacter > Arthrobacter sp. Cr_A7. The sequence goes on from NZ_JARHXQ010000314.1 coordinate 7,077, forward strand.
CCCGATTTGGAATTTTCGGAATTGCTGTTCTAAGATATTTGAGTTGCTTCGGGGAAGCCCGGAAGAAAGCTCTTGGGAGCAGCAATAATTCGGG
>NZ_JARHXQ010000315.1:0-1659 GCF_029222765.1 Arthrobacter sp. Cr_A7
TACATTCCACAACGAGGTAGGAATCATGGACCACATCACTACCGCCGGTACAGCTTCGGCGGCCCGCAAAACACCTTTGTACCGCCAACTGTATTTCTGGGTACTGACCGCCATCGTCGTCGGTATCCTCGTCGGCTGGCTGGCCCCCAGTGTCGGCATCGCCATGGAACCCATCGGCACCACCTTCGTTGATGCGATGAAGATGCTCATCGGCCCCATCGTTTTCCTCACGATCGTGGGCGGCATCGCCAGCGTCGCGGACCTCAAGAAGGTGGGCATGACGGGCCTGAAAGCCCTGACCTACTTCCAGGTCGGCACCATCCTGGCCATGATCTTCGGCCTGGTGGCCATCAACATCTTCCGGCTGGGCGATGGGGTCAACGCAGATGCTGGCAGCATCGAGACCTCCGAGTCCGCCGCGAAGCTGATCGACGCCGGTGCGAACCAGGAATGGTGGCAGTTCCTCACCCACATCATCCCCGAGAGCATGGTTTCCCCCTTCGTTGAGGGCAACATCCTGCAGATCATCTTCATCGCCGTGATCTTCGGCATCGCCCTGAACGCCATGGGCAAGGTCGGCGCCCCCGTCCTGGACGGTGTGCAGCGCCTCACCGGGGTCATGTTCAAAATCCTCAGCTTCATCATGAAGGCCGCCCCCATTGGTGCGTTCGGCGCCATGGCCTACGCAGTCGGCAAGTTCGGCGTCTCATCCCTGACCAGCATGGGCGGACTCATCGCCCTGTTCTACGTCACCTCCATCCTCTTCGTGGTGGTCGTGCTCGGCTCGATCATGCTCTTCCTGAAGCTGAACATCTTCACGATGATCCGGCACCTCAAAGAGGAATACATGCTCATCCTCGGCACCTCCACCGCCGAACCGGCCCTGCCCGGCCTGATGCGCAAGCTCGAGCACGCCGGCGTCAAGAAGGAAACCGTAGGCCTGGTTGTCCCCACCGGCTACAGCTTCAACCTCGACGGCGCAGCCATCTACCTCTCGCTCGCCGCCCTCTACATCGCCCAGGCCACCAACACGGACTTGACCATCGGTGAACAGCTGGGCCTGCTCGCGGTCATGCTGCTGACGTCAAAGGGTGCTGCAGGCGTGGCCGGCGGCGGCTTCATCGCCCTCACCGCCACCCTGACCACCCTGGGCACCATCCCCGCCGCCGGCATCATGCTCATCTTCGGCATCGACAAATTCATGTCCGAATGCCGCGCCCTGGTGAACTTCACCGGCAACGCCGTTGCCACCCTCTTCATCGCCTGGTGGGACCGCACCCTGGACGCCGACCGCGCCCGCCGCGTCTTCGCCGGTGAAACCGTGGAGCCCATGCCCTCCGAGGACCCGATCCACCTGGACGAAGTCGTTGATATCGATGACGACCTGACCGAATACGGCCACCACGGGCCCAAGGAAACCATAGCCAAGCACGCAGAACCGGTCCCGGATCTCGTAGCAACAACTGACCGACGCCCCGCCTACTCGGAAACCGTCTGACATGACCGCAACAACCGCCACCAAAACCGTGCGGACACTTATCGCCCCCGACAAGTTCAAGGGCAGCCTCACGGCCAGCGAAGTAGCGCAGGCCCTGGCCACAGGGCTTCGCTCCGCCGCTGACGTCCCAGGCACGGCCGGAGCGGTTCAGTGCGAACTGC
>NZ_JARHXQ010000316.1:0-777 GCF_029222765.1 Arthrobacter sp. Cr_A7
TACCGCCCGCACCGCAGCCACAGCTGTACCGCTTTTCGCCCCTGGATTTCGCCACGCTGGCGATGTACGTGGCGATCGCCGGGTTCTTCACCGTGGCCGGGAACCTCCTGGCACCCTTCCTGCGGCAGGTGGCCCCGAGTCCGGCGGCTGCGTCCTACGCCGTGAACCTGCTTTTCTACGGCTCGGTAGGCATCCTGGCGCTGCTCGCCGCGCGCCGAGTCATGGCCCGCGACCTGAAGGTCCTCGCCACCCGGCCGTGGTTCACGGTGATGATGGTGCCCGCAGCGGTGGTGGCCATGCTGATCCTGACGGCCATCGTGGTGGCGATTGGCGGCGAGGTGCAGACGTCGGAAAACCAGGCCGGACTGCAGCAACTGATGCAGCAGGTCCCCGCCTGGCTGATGGTGCCGGTGGTGGTGGTGGTTGGCCCATTCGTGGAGGAGTACATCTTCCGGCACCTGCTGATCGGCAAGCTCAGCCGGCGCATCAACATCTGGGTGTGCAGTGCCCTGTCCGTCGTCCTGTTCGCAAGCATCCACATCGCGGGACAGGAAGCCATCACGCTCACCGCCCTGCTGCCGTACCTCGCCATGGGGGCCACCCTGGTGTTCGTCTACGTCTGGACCGGCAGGAACCTGATGTTCTCCTACTTCGTCCACGCGGCCAAGAACCTGCTGGCCGTCGTCTTCATCTATGCCATCCCGCCGGAACTCTTCGAGCAGATCCAGCAAGTGCCTGCCTAAGCACCCAACGCGGGGTCAGGTATCGCCCAAAAAC
>NZ_JARHXQ010000317.1:0-9554 GCF_029222765.1 Arthrobacter sp. Cr_A7
TCACCCTGAATTTCCTGCTCCCCCGCTTCATGCCGGGAGACCCCGTCTCCCGTATGTTCGCCCGCTCCCAGGACAGAATGCAGCCCGAACAGATTGAGGCCCTGCGAAAGCTGCTGGGTGTCGATGACCGGCCCCTCTGGGAGCAGTACATCGGCTACATGACCAACATCTTCACAGGGCAAATGGGCGTTTCCATCTCCCGGTTCCCCACCCCGGTCACCGAGGTCATCTCGTCCCAGATCGGGTGGACCCTCCTGCTCGGCGGAACCGCCCTGGTGATTGCCGCCGTCGTGGGTAACCTGCTGGGTGTCCTTGCAGCCTGGCGCCGCGGCGGCGCGGTGGACTCCGCGCTTCCGCCGCTGCTCGTGTTCATCGGCTCGTTCCCCTACTTCTGGCTCGCGATGGGTGCACTGTACCTGTTCGGGGTGGTCCTGAACTGGTTCCCCATCCGGCACGCCTTCACTGCCGGTTTGCAGCCCGGGTTCACCTGGGAGTTCATTGGCGACGTCGCCGCCCACCTGGTGCTTCCGGCATTGACCATCGTGCTGGTCTCCATCGGGGGCTGGATGCTGGGCATGCGGAACACCATGATCGCCACCAACTCCGAGGACTACATCACCATGGCCGAGGCCAAGGGACTCCGCCCGGGCCGCATCATGCTCCGCTACGCAGCCCGCAACGCCATGCTCCCGTCCGTCACAAGCTTCGGCATGGGGCTGGGATTCGTGGTGGGCGGCGCGCTGCTCACCGAGGTGGTGTTCGCCTACCCCGGCGTCGGCTACCAGCTCCTCAACGCCGTCCAGGGCCTCGACTACCCGCTCATGCAGGGCCTGTTCCTGACAATCACCGCCGCCGTGCTGCTGGCCAACTTCCTGGTGGACATCCTCTACGTCCGCCTCGACCCGCGCGTGCGCAGTAACTAGAGGGAGCGATCATGACAACCGCAATCCTGAAGCAACCCGGCACATCGGCCGCCAAAACCCCGGCGGCCCGCAAGCCCAACCGCAGCTTCGTCCACGGCATCCTCACCAACAAAAAAGCCCTCACAGGCATGGCCGTGATGCTCGTCTTCATCGCACTGGCCCTGCTGGCACCGGTATTCTTCCCCGGCGACCCGTCGCGGATCACCGCCATGGCATCCATGGAACCATCGGCCGAGCACTGGCTGGGAACTACAGCCAAGGGTCAGGACGTGCTCGCGCTGACGGTCCACGGCTCCCGGAGTTCGCTGTTCGTGGGGCTCACCGTGGGCTTCGCGTCCACCTTCGTCGGCATCCTGGTGGGACTTGCCTCGGCGTACTTCGGCAAGGTCATCGACGAAGCGCTGTCCCTGGTAACCAACGTCTTCCTGCTCCTTCCCGGCCTGCCGCTGCTGGTCATCCTGGCCGCGTTCCTCCCTCCGGGACTGGGCACAGTGATTCTTGTCCTGGTGGTCACCGGCTGGGCAGGCTCAGCGCGCGTCCTGCGCTCGCAGGCCCTGTCCATCCGCTCTAAGGACTTTGTGGCCGCGGCCGTGGTGTGCGGTGAACGGGCCGGCCGGATCATGTTCCGCGAAATCCTGCCCAACATGGCCTCGATCGTGATGGGCACGCTGCTGGCCTGCGTCATCTACGGCATTGGTGCCCAAGCAGGCCTGGAGTTCCTGGGCCTGGGCGATGCCAGCACGGTCTCGTGGGGCAACAACCTCTTCTGGGCGGGCAACGAAGGCGCCTTGCTGACCGGCAGCTGGTGGGTGTTCGTGCCCTCGGGCGTTTGCATCGCGCTGGTGGCCTTCGCCCTTGCCCTCATCAACTATGCCGTGGACGAGGTCACCAACCCGCGGCTGCGGAAGATCAAAACCCCGAAAGACACCGAAAGGAGCGCCTCCAAATGACCATCTCCCAAGTGTCCTTCGGCTCCCACGAACCCGTCCTGGACGTCAAGGACCTCACCGTCAAGTACATCGGCGACACCCGCTCCACCACCGCCGTCGACCGCGTTTCCTTCAGCATCGGCACCGGTGAGGTGTTCGGTCTCGCAGGGGAATCCGGCTGCGGGAAGTCAACCATCGCCAATTCGATCATGCGGCTCCTGAAGGATCCTGCGAAGATCGCAGGTGGCAGCATTTCCTTCGGCGGCAAGGACGTCCTGGCCATGAGCCCGGAGGAGCTGCGGCGCTTCCGCTGGCAGGACGTGGCAATGGTCTTCCAGTCGGCCATGAACTCGCTCAACCCGGTGCTGACCATCGGTGAACAGATCGTGGACATCTTTACTACCCACGCCGGTTACTCCCGCAAGGAATCCCTGCGGCGCGCCGCTGAACTGCTGGAACTCGTGAGGATAGACCCGGCGCGCCTCAAGTCTTACCCGCATCAGCTCTCGGGCGGCATGCGTCAACGCGCTGTCATAGCGATGGCGGTGGCACTCAAGCCGTCGCTGTTGATCCTCGACGAACCCACCACCGCGCTGGACGTGGTGGTGCAGCAGGAGATCATGGCGCAGATCAAGGACCTCCAGCGCGAGCTCGGCTTCTCTGTCCTATTTATCACGCACGACATGTCGCTCATGGTGGAACTCTCGCACCGCATGGCCGTGATGTACGGCGGCAGGATCGTGGAGACCGCGAAAGCCCAGGACGTCTACGCCAACCCCCTCCACCCCTACACGCAGGCGCTGATGGGCGCGTTCCCGCCGCTCACCGGCCCGCGGGTTCCGCTGACGGGACTGCCCGACGGCGTGAAGTTCCGGAACATCCCGGACCTGGGCGAGGCTGCGCCCGGCCATTTCGTGGCTCCGTTTGGTGCCGACGCTTCAGTCATTGATTCCGCAAACCTGGAAGGAGCCGCACGATGAGCCACTCCCTGACGTTCCCTGCGGCTGGGTCCACCACCAGCACACCCGCCCTTGAAATTCGTGGCCTGGATAAGTCGTTCCCCATTGGAGGACTGTTCACCCGCTCGTCGGTCCGCGCCCTGCACGGCGTGGACCTGACCATCGGCCGCGGCGAAATCGTGGCGCTTGTTGGCGAGTCCGGTTCCGGCAAGAGCACGCTGGCCCGCTGTGTGGCCCGGCTCGAGAAGCCGAACTCCGGCGCGATCCTGATCGACGGCGTCGACATCCTCAAACGCGATCGCTTCCAGGCGTCGCGTGCGTTTCGGTCCCAGCTGCAGATGGTCTTCCAGGACCCCTTCGGTTCGTTGAACCCTGCCCACAGGATCGAGCATTTCCTGCGGCGTTCGCTGGCGATCCACGGCAAAAGTGGTGGCACCGAGGAGGAGACCCGGCGGCGTCTCGAAGACCTCATGACCACTGTTGGCCTGCAGGCTGACATGCTGAACTCGTACCCGCACGAGCTCTCCGGCGGCCAGCGCCAACGCGTTGCGATTGCCCGGGCCCTCGCCGTCGAACCACAAGTCATCCTGGCCGACGAGCCCACCTCGATGCTGGATGTGTCCGTCCGCATCGGCGTGCTGAACCTGATGCGCAAGCTCCGCGACGAGCAGGGCATCTCGATGCTCTACATCACCCACGACCTCGCGTCCGCCCGCTACCTGGCGGACCGGACGGCCGTGATGTTCGCCGGTGAAGTTGTTGAGGAGGGCGAGTCCCTGGACCTGCTGGCAAACCCCGCGCACCCCTACACGCAACTCCTGGTGTCGGCTGTCCCGGACCCCGCGCGGGCAGGCTCATACGATCCCGTCCGCCGCGCCGAACTGCGGCAAGCGGTCATGGCTTCAACGACGTGCGCTTACGACGGCGACACGAACCAGGCCTGTTCGGCCGAAGAACCCGTGCGCCATCAGGTTGGTGACCCTGCAAACCGCCACTGGGTGCGCTGCCACCTCTACCGGCCCTGGGCCGGTGCCGATGGCCACGCCCTGGCGGGCGAACCGGCCCAGCCCAACGTCCCGCCGTCGAACGTTCAAGAAAAGGCAACCGCATGACTGAACTGCCACCCCCGGTCTCCCGCCGTGCAATCCTTAGCGGAAGCGGGGTGGCTGCACTCAGCGGATCGCTTGCACTTTCAGCCTCCTTCGCCGAACCCGCTGCAGCCGCGCCGGCGAAGACGCCTGCCCCCGGATCAAAAGGCTCACTGTCAAAAGGATCACGCCGGATGCGCCCGACCTATCACTTCAGCGTCCCCGACAACTGGAAGAACGACCCCCAGCGCCCCATCTACCTGGACGGGGAATACCACTACTACTACCTGTACAACGCCGACTACCTGCAGGGCGGCGGAGGCACGTCGTGGCGCCGCGCCACCACCACGGATCACGTGGCATTCACCGACCGCGGCGTCGCGATCCCCAAGTTCAGCGACGGCAACGGCGACTGCTGGTCAGGATCCCTTGTGGTCGACGAGCGGAATACCGCCGGGTATGGCGAGGGTGCGGTAATAGCCTTCGTCACGCAGGCGCCGAATGGCCGCCAGGCTCAGTACCTGTGGTACTCAACCGACCGGGGACGCTCGTTCCAGCCCGCGGGTACAGCCCCGGTGTTGCCGAACCCCGGAGTGCATGACTTCCGTGATCCCAAGGTGATCTGGGACGCTGACCGCGGGCGATGGTTCATGATGAACGCCGAGGGGCAAAAGCTCGGCTTCTACACATCGGCCGACCTGCGGTCCTGGGGGCGCGTCGGCGAATTCGTGCGTACCGATCTGGGGCTGCTGGAATGTCCTGATCTCTTCCGGATGACCGCCGATGACGGCAGCCCGCATTGGATCCTCGCCACGAGCGCCAACGGCAAAGGCCGCGGCCTGCCCGCCACCTACGCGTACTGGACAGGCACCTTCGACGGCACGTCTTTCACGCCTGATCACCCCGAGCCCGAATGGCTCGACTATGGCTACGACTTTTACGGAGCAGTCACCTATCCACATCACGACGCCTCGGGTGCGGAAGATCAGACTCTGCGCCGGGCGATAGGGTGGGCGAACTTCTGGGACTACCCCCACAACACACCCACCCTCGAGACCGACGGCTACAACGGCGATGACATGATCGTGCGCGACGTCCGCCTCAAACACACGAACGGCGTGTACCACCTCGTTTCCGCCCCCACGTCGGCGCTGCAAAACCATGTGAAGCGCACCCATCTCCTGGGCGATGTCGTTGTAAGGGGCACCCGCGACCTCGACGTTCGCACAGCCGCTTACGACCTCACCTTCGAGCTCACCTGGGACCCCGCCTCCCCACCTGCCAACGTGGGTCTGGAAGTATGCCGCGCACCGGGCGGCGGCCGGCATGTCGCCGCCGGCGCATTCCTGCGGGGCCCCTTCGTTTACCTCAACCGGCGTCCCACTATCAACCCAACCGGCGGTGAAACCCGGACGCCGATTGACCCCTCGACGGGACGGCTCACCATCCGCATCCTCGTGGACCGCACGAGCGTGGAGATGTTCGTCGGAGACGGACGGGTGGTGCACTCGCACCGGGTCTTCCCTCTTGAAGGCGACAGCGGGATCCGCCTGTACGCCCACGAAGGAGCCGCCACTTTCCGTGACCTGACCATCCACGAAATCAAGGCGACGCATTAGTCCGAGCACGGTCCCGGCAGGCTCGTGCAAGTAAGGCTTCCACGGGAATCGGGTACCCGTTACCCGGGTAACCCTCGGGTCGCGTCCGTACTGTTGACAGCGGAGCCGGCGGCGAAGGTGTACGGCTGAGACCACGTGCACCTCCCCCAGCCGCCGCCGGCCCCGCTACTTAAACGGGTACGAGCCCTGTCCCTCCGGGACGGGGCTCGTACTCGTTTTTGTTGCATCGCTCGGGCAGCCAATTGCTCCTAAGTGTGACCTGTCAGGTCACCAACGCCCACCGGCCACTGGATGCTGGTGCTCCAAAAGCTCGTGCTTGTAATGGAGCAAAAACTCGTGTCTGTGGTGGAGTCCTACCCACGCTGACGCATCGAATTCGTCGATGAAACTGACAAGCTGCGCTGGTGCTTGTGCTTGTTCGGTGATTGGCTCCGGTTCACGGAGCCGCGTCGCCATGCTGGGAGTGCTGTTACGAAATATTCGGGACAGGGTCATGGTCTCTCGTCTCGTAATTAGAACGCTTTGAGGATGTCTTCGACGCGGGTTTTGGCGTCGCCGAAGAGCATTTGGGAGTTGTCGCGGAAGAACAGGGGGTTTTGGACTCCTGCGTAGCCGGCGGCCATGGAGCGTTTGAACACGATGACGTTTTCGGCTTCCCAGACTTTGAGGACGGGCATGCCGGCGATGGGGCTGCCGGGGTCTTCGGCGGCGGCGGGGTTGACGGTGTCGTTCGCGCCGATGACCAGGACCACGGAGGTGTCGCCGAGGTCGTCGTTGATTTCGTCCATTTCCAGGACGATGTCGTAGGGGACTTTGGCTTCGGCAAGGAGGACGTTCATGTGTCCGGGCAGGCGCCCGGCGACCGGGTGGATCCCGAACCGGACGTTCACACCCTTCTCACGGAGCTGGTGGGCCAGTTCAGCCACAGGGTACTGGGCTTGGGCGACGGCCATGCCGTAGCCGGGGGTGATGACGACGGACGAGGCGTTGGTGAGCATTTCCGCCGTTGCCTCGGCGGTGATTTCGCGGTGTTCGCCCTGGTCCGTGTCTCCTTTGCTGGCGGGGGCGGCGATGCCGAACCCGCCGGCGATCACGGAGATGAAGGATCGGTTCATGGCCTTGCACATGATGTAGGACAGGTAGGCACCCGAGGAGCCGACCAGGGCGCCGGTGATGATGAGCAGGTCGTTGTTGAGCAGGAAGCCCGCGGCGGCGGCGGCCCAGCCGGAGTAGCTGTTGAGCATGGACACGACCACGGGCATGTCGCCGCCACCAATGGAGGCCACCAGGTGCCAGCCCAGCCCCAGGGCCAGGACGGTGACGACGATGAGGAGCCAGAGCTGGGAGTCGTTGACGTACCAGACGGTCAGGGCGATGAACGCGGCCAGCGCCCCGAGGTTGATCCCGTTTTTGCCCGGCAGCATCAGGGGTGAGGATTTCATCCGGGCGGAGAGTTTCAGGAACGCCACGATCGAGCCGGTGAAGGTCACCGCGCCGATGAACACGCCGATGAAGACCTCGGCGTGGTGGATCGCCATCAGGTCCGAAGACAACGCAGGGGCTTCGAGGTGGCCGTTCCACCCGACGAGCACCGCGGCGAGGCCCACGAAGCTGTGCAGCAGGGCGATGAGTTCGGGCATGCCGGTCATTTCAACCACGCGGGCGCGCCAGAGCCCGATCGCCCCGCCGACGGCGACCGCGGCGACCAGCAGGCCCAGGCCGGTGAGGGCGTGGCCGGTGCCCCAGGCGTCCTGGAGGGTCAGCCAGATCGTGGCGGCGAGGGCGATGACCATGCCGGTGATGCCGTAGACGACGCCGGCGCGGGCTTTCTCGTGCTTGCTCAGCCCTGCCAGGCTGAGAATGAACAGCAAGGCCGCGACGATGTAGGCCGCCCCCGCGATGGAGTCGGCGGTCAACGGACCGGAGACGGTGTCAGTCACGGTAGAGCTCCTCGTAAGTGTTACTGCTGCATCGGTGATGGCGCTCATGAACGGACCTTCCCGGCGGAGAACATGGCGAGCATCCGCCGGGTGACAGCGAAACCGCCGAAAATGTTAATGCTGGCCAGCAGCACCGCGACGGCGGCGAGGACCTGCATCACGATGTTCTCGGAGGTCACCTGCAGCAGGGCCCCGACGACGATGATCCCGGAGATCGCGTTCGTCACGGACATCAGCGGGGTGTGCAGGGCGTGGTGGACTTTCCCGATCACGTAGAAGCCGACCACGATCGAGAGCATGAGGACCGTGAAGTGCTGCGGCAGCGGCGCCGGGGCGACCGCGTTGATCCCGAACAGCACCGCGATCCCCGCGGCGAAGAGTCCTGCCTTGCCGGCCGTGCTGAGGCCCTGTTTCTTCTTCGGTGCCGTACTTTCGGCGGCCGTTCCGGCGTCGGTCTTCACCGCGGGTGCGGCGGAGACCTGGACCGTGGGCGGCGGCCACGTCTTTTCACCCTCGCGCACCACCGTCACGGAACGCTGCACCACGTCGTCGAAATCGATCCGAAGCTGACCGTCTTTACCCGGGGTGAGGAGCTTTAGCAGGTTCACCATATTGGTCCCGTACAGCTGGGACGCCTGGGCCGGGAGCCTCGCCGGCAGATCCGTGTAGCCCAGGATCACCACGCCGTTGTCCGTTACAATCCGTTCCCCGGCGACGGAGCCTTCGACGTTTCCGCCCTGGCCTGCTGCCATGTCCACGATCACGCTGCCGGCCTTCATGCTTGCCACGTCCTCGGCGGTGAGGAGCTTGGGTGCCGGGCGTCCCGGGATCAGGGCAGTGGTGATGATGATGTCCACATCCGCTGCCTGCTCGGAGTAGATTTCCGCAGCCCGGGCGTTGTATGCCTCGGATGTGGCCTTGGCGTACCCGTCCGTGGACTTCATCTCTTCGGCGACCTCGACCTTTAGATAGGTTCCGCCGATAGATTTCACCTGATCGGCGACCTCCGGCCGCGGATCCGTCGCCCGGACAATAGCGCCCAGGCTGGACGCAGCGCCGATCGCCGCCAACCCGGCGACACCGGCCCCGGCAACCAGCACCTTCGCGGGCGGGACCTTGCCCGCCGCCGTCACCTGTCCCGTGAAGAAGCGGCCGAACTCATGCGCCGCCTCGATCACGGCACGGTACCCGGCAATGTTTGCCATGGAGCTGAGCACGTCCATTGACTGGGCCCGGGAGATCCGCGGCACCGCATCCAACGCCAGCGCCGTGATCGGACGCGAAGCCAGCACCTCCACCAACTCAGGACGCAATCCCGGACTCAACGACCCGATCAGCGTGGCACCCTCGGTGAGACGGGCGATCTCATCCTCAGTGGGTGGATTGATCCGCAGCACCACATCGCTGCCCCACGCCTCATCAGCGCCCACAACCAAGGCACCCGCTTCGGCGTAAGCCTCATCACGGAAGGATGCCGACTCCCCCGCACCCTTCTCGACCACAACATCGTAGCCCAACCCCAACAACTGCTTCACGGTGACAGGCGTCGCCGCCACCCGTGTTTCGCGGCCCAACTCGGCCACAATGCCAATACGTGTCACTATTTCTTCTCTCTAAGATGTGATGCCCGGTCATTGCTGCCGCCGTCCAATGGACAGGGGCCTTACTTGGCCGCGTTGTTGTGTCGCTCCGGGGCAGCTGGTTTGTCCTAGGCGATAGGTGCAGGCGGCCGTTCACCTGAGAGCACGGCGAGGGCATTGTCGGCGGCAAGCATGGCCATTGCGGTTCGCGTCTCCACAGTGGCGGAGCCCAGGTGCGGCACGAGCACCACATTGTCGAGCTCGAGCAATCCTGGGTGCACGCTGGGCTCTTTTTCGAAAACGTCGAGCCCGGCGCCTGCAATCTGCCCGTCGCGAAGGGCAGCGACGAGTGCTGCTTCATCGACGATCGGGCCCCGCGCAGTATTGATGAGGTATGCCGAATCCTTCATCGCCGCAAATTGCCCCGCGCCGATCAGGTGATGGGTGGCAGGCCCGTAGGGGCAGTGCAGCGAGACGATGTCGGAGGCGGCCAATAACTCATCGAGCTCGAGCCGC
>NZ_JARHXQ010000318.1:0-385 GCF_029222765.1 Arthrobacter sp. Cr_A7
TCACCTACGCTGTCGGCTTCGTGGCACGTCCGCTCGGCGGCATCGTGTTCGGCCAGATCGGCGACAAGCTGGGCCGCAAGCCCACGCTGCAGCTGACCATCGTCATTGTGGGCGTGGCAACGTTCCTGATGGGCTGCCTGCCCGGATTCGCCGAAATCGGCTACCTGGCACCCACCCTGCTGGTGGCGCTCCGCTTCATCCAGGGCTTCGCGCTGGGCGGCGAATGGGGCGGTGCCGTGCTGCTGGTTGCCGAACACAGCCCCAACAAGTCCCGCGGCTTCTGGTCCAGCTGGCCGCAGGCGGCAGTACCCGTCGGCAACCTGCTGGCCACGCTGGTGCTGTTCATCATGTCCTCCACCCTGAGCCCTGAGGCGTTCCTGGGCTG
>NZ_JARHXQ010000319.1:0-23444 GCF_029222765.1 Arthrobacter sp. Cr_A7
TCAGCGTGCGCAGGTCGCCTGTGCTGACCAGGAGATCACCCCTGGCAATGCCGAGGTCCGAATCAGCCAGGATCTCAGCAAAGGCCTCGGGAACACCAACACCCTTCAGCAGTCCGGCGTAGTCCTCGGCGGGCAGGTTGTTGTAGCTGATGTCCTTGCCGGTCGCAGCGGTGATTTCGGCCGCGAGGTCCGCCATGGTGAACGCCTCATCGCCACCCAACTCGTACACCTTGCCGGCCTGGCCCTCAGCTACCAGCACCGCCGCGGCCGCGTGCGCGTAGTCCACCCGCGCCGCCCCGCTGACCTTGCCGTCTCCGGCGCTGCCAGCGATCGCACCCTGCGCCAGGGTTCCGGGCAGTTGCTCGGTGTAGTTTTCCAGGTACCAGCCGTTGCGCAGCAGGACGAAGGGGACGCCGGATTCGCGGAGGATGGCTTCGGTCTCCTTGTGCTCGGCCGCCAGCTTCATGCCGGTGGTGTCGGCGTTGGCAATGCTGGTGTAGGCCAGCAGCTCCACGCCTTCAGCCTTGGCAGCCTCGATGACAGTACGGTGCTGCTCCACCCGCTGGCCCACCTCGCTGCCGGAGATCAGCAGCACGCGGCGGGCACCCTGGAGGGCAGCAGCCACGGAGGCGGCGTCGGCATAGTCGATGGCGCGGACATCGACGCCTTGCGAGGCGAAGTCCGCCAGTTTCTCGATGGAACGTCCGGTGGCCACGATGTCACCTGCAGGAACGTTGCGCTCCAGCAGGGCCTCGACGACGTGGCGGCCGAGCTGTCCGGTGGCTCCTGTTACAACGATGCTCACGATGAATCCTTTCGGGAAGTAATGGGTTGTCGAAAGGCACAACCAGCGCCCGGACGGTTTACTTCCCAAAAGAGAGTACGCACTTTGAAGTAGGGTACTGACCTAGCGGTAAGGTGGAAGCATGGAAGCAACTACGCGTCCGCTCCCCCTGCCCATGAGCTTTGCCGACGGCGTCTTCCCGGCCGGGTGCCCCAGCCGGACCCTGCTGGACCACATCACCAGCAAGTGGGGCGTGCTGATCCTGCTGTCCCTGTCCGAAGGTGAGCAGCGGTGGAGCGAATTACGACGGCGGGCCGAGGGCATCAGCGAAAAGATGCTCGCCCAGACGCTGAAGACGCTTGAACGGGACGGCCTGGTCAGCAGGAAGGCCCAGCCGGTCATACCACCGCGGGTGGATTACAGCCTGACCGACAAGGGCTATGAGCTGAGCGGCCTGCTTGTTCCGCTGGTGGGCTGGGCGTTCGACAACGCCGACGAAATCATCAACGGCAAGCGCTGACTGCCGACTGGGTCGACCGCCGGGCAAGCCCCCGGCGCGAAGCAAGTAGTGCCGATTTTCAATGTGAGTACTTGTTACTGGTGTGACTGATGTGAATAGTGAATAGCTTTGGCGTATGGTGCCAGCCGGAATAGGAGGGCCGTCCTCGCGCTGGGAGCGTTCCGGTTACCTGCACCGACAGTGTGCGGCTCGCTGCCGCCGCAAGGAGGTGGTACGCATGGTGAAAGCATATGTCCAGGACCTGTCGAGCATGGGTAAACCGGTGAGCTTGGGCTCGGTCGCGGCGCAGGTGTGGAGCCGCATTGCGAGGCCCTTCGCGCCGCGGTCCCCGTACAGGATCGGTGACGCCGTGGTGGCCGACGATCCCTTCAAGGGCCGCCGTGAGGGAGTGGTGGTGTTCCTGCAGGGCTTGTCCGCGGGCGTGGATACCGCCGAGGGCGTTTTCTTCTACGACCACCGGCAACTCAAGAAGCTGGACTAGCCGCTGAAGGCGGCCAGTCCAGCTGTCGGACTGCCAAAGAGTGCCTAGCGGGCAGACCAGCCGCCATCCATGGTGTAGCTGGCGCCGGTGACCATGCCGGCATGGCCGGATGCCAGCCATCCCACCAGGGAGGCCACCTCTTCAGGCTCCACCAGGCGCTTGATGGCGGACTCGGTGAGCATCACTTTGGCCAGGACTTCAGACTCGGGGATGCCGTGCACCTGGGCCTGGTCCGCAAGCTGCTTCTCCACCAGTGGGGTGCGGACGTAGCCGGGGTTGATGCAGTTGGACGTCACGCCATGCTCACCGCCCTCCAATGCCGTCACCTTGCTCAGCCCCTCAAGGCCGTGCTTCGCCGAAACATAGGCGCTCTTGAATGGCGAGGCCCGGATGCCGTGCACGGATGACACGTTGATGATGCGGCCGAAGTTGTTGGCGTACATGTGCGGCAGCGCTGCCCGGATCAGCAGGAACGGGGCTTCCAGCATCAGGGTGAGGATCCGCCGGAATTGGAGGGGATCGAATTCCTCGATGGGGCTGACGCGCTGGATCCCGGCGTTGTTCACCAAAATGTCGCAATCCAGGCTCAGGGTGGCGAGCGAGTCCACGTCCAGCAGATCCACCACCCAGGCCGTGCCGCCCACCTCATCGGCGAGGGCCGCGGCCCCGGCGGAGTCGACGTCGGCCACCACTACCTTTGCCCCGCGGGAGGCGAGTTCCCGCACGCAGGCGGCACCGATGCCGCTGGCCCCGCCGGTGACAAGTGCCTTCCGGCCGTTCAAATCGTGTTCCATCACTTTTCCCATCGTATGCATAGTCAACTGGCTGTCCAAGGGCTCAAACAGCTCAGCGCCGGGCCGCCGGGAGCAGCCCCTCGCGGGCGGCGTCGGCCTTGTCCACGTCCTCCAGGGCAATGCCCTTGGTCTCCCTCAGGCTCAGCACGGCAATGGAGGTGACGATGCAGGCGACCACCAGGTACAGGGCTGTGGGTACCCAGGAACCGGTGTCCTTCAGCCACTGCGTGGCCAGCAGCGGGGCGAGCGAACCGGCGAAAATGGACGTCACCTGGGAACCGAGCGACACACCGGAGTACCGCATCCGGGTGGGGAACAGTTCCGCCATGATGGCGGGCTGGCCGGCGTACATAAAGGCATGCAGGCACAAGCCGATGGTGACGGCGGCGACGATGATCACGGCGTTGCGGGTATCGAACATGGGGAACGCGAAGAACGGCCAGGCTGCCCCGGAGATGGCACCGATCAGGTACACCGGCTTGCGTCCCAGCGTGTCCACGAGCCGCCCCACCTGCGGGATGACCAGGAAGTGGATGACGTGGGCGATCAGCAGGGCCAGCAGGAGCGAGGATGTGTCGTACTGGTGAACGCTCTTGAGGTAGACGATGGAGAAGCTCACCACGAGGTAGTACATGATGTTCTCGGCGAAGCGCAGGCCCATGGCCTGAAGGATGCCCTTGGGGTACTTGCGGACCACTTCAAACACGCCGTAGCTGACGGCCTGCTCCTTCTCCACCAGGGCCTTGGCCTCGAGGAAGATGGGGGCCTCGGTGACGTGGGTGCGGATGTAGTAGCCAACAAACACGATCACCGCGGACAGCCAGAACGCCACGCGCCAGCCCCAGCCCAGGAACGCCTCGGGGCTCAGGGTGGAGGACATGATGAACAGCACCAGCGTGGCCAGCAGGTTGCCGACGGGTACTGCCGCCTGCGGCCAGCTGGACCAGAAACCGCGGGACTTGTTGGGGCTGTGTTCGGCAACCAGCAGCACGGCACCGCCCCATTCGCCGCCCAGTGCGAAGCCCTGGATGAAGCGCAGTGCAACCAGCAGGGTGGGCGCCAGGTAGCCAATCTCCGCGAAGCCGGGGAGGCAGCCCATCAGGAACGTTGCCACGCCCACAATGACGATGGTCAGCTGCAGCGTGGGCTTGCGGCCCAGCTTGTCACCGATCTGACCGAACACGATGCCGCCGAGCGGACGTGCCACGAATCCGACGGCGTAGGTGATAAAGGCCTGGATGATGCCATCCAGCTCGTTGCCGGTAGCCGGGAAGAAGTACTTTCCGAAGACCAGGGTGGCTGCGGTGGCGTAGAGGAAGAATTCGTACCACTCCACCACGGTACCCACCATGGAGGCGGCGACGATTTTCTTCAGCCCCGACCCTTTGGCTGCGGACCCGGCATTGTTGCCTGCCGGGCGTTGCTCTACGCTCACTGTTTCTCCTTGGTGTCCACCTTGACACGTGCTGTGATCCACAGCACTGACGACTACCCTGAGTATTGCTGCACAAACCTGCGGCTTCAATAACCAAAGCGGCACCAACTGTGTGCAGAATTGCAGATATGAACGCCAACCCCGATGACCTGCTGGTCCTGCTCGCAGTCTCCCGCTCCGCCAAATTTACGACGGCGGCCCAGGCTTTGGGCCTGAACCACACCACCGTTTCCCGCCGGATCGCCGCGCTGGAGAAGGCGCTGGGCGGACGGGTCCTGGCCCGGGCAACGGGCGGCTGGGAACTGACGGAACTGGGCGAACAGGCCGTGCGTGTTGCCGAGCAGGTGGAGGAGGTGCTGGGCACGCTGGGACCGGCGGGCAAGGCACCCGACCCCATTGCCGGCGTCGTGCGCATGACGGCGACGGACGGCTTCAGCGCCTACATCGCCGCCCCGGCGGTGGCCCGGCTGCGGCGTGAGCACCCGGGACTGAGCGTTGAAGTGGTGACCATGACCCGGCGTGCACTGCAGCAGCGTTCCGGGCTGGACATCGAGGTGGTGGTGGGCGAGCCGCAGGTGCACCGCGCCGAGGCCGTCCGGCTGGGCGACTACATGCTGGGCATGTACGCCTCGCGGGCCTACCTGGCCGAGCACGGTACCCCGGCAACGGTCGCCGAGCTCAATGAGCACCCGCTGGTGTATTTCGTGGACTCGATGCTGCAGGTGGACGACCTCGATGCGCCCCGGCGGCTGGTGCCGGCCATGCGGGACGGGCTGACGTCCACCAACGTCTTTGTCCACGTGGAGGCAACCCGGGCCGGTGCGGGCATCGGCTTCCTGCCCTGCTTCATGGGCGACCTCCACGATGACCTGGTCCGGCTGCTGCCCACCGAGATCGCCGAACTGCTCCCCTACTGGATGGTGCTCCGGCCGGATTCACTGCGGCGCCCGGCCGTCGCCGCTGTTGTGGGGGCGCTGCGGGAACAGATGGCAGCCCACCACGAAGCGCTTATGGGGAGGGGCAAAACCTCATCGAGTGCTCCGTAACGGCCTTTTTGGAGCTCGAAAACGGCGTTTATGGAGCAATCGATGGTGCTGCGGGATCGTGGCGGACCGGGGATCCGGCGGCGAAGGCGCGGACCTGGGCGTCGTTCCACAGGTGCGCGGGAACGGCACCACCGAGGAGCCGGCGCGCAAGCTGGGGGTCGTCCCCGAAGGGAACGTCGCTCCCGGCCATCACCATGTTTCCGTAACGCCGGCCCTTCAGCATGGCGGGGTCCGCGATGATCACGGTGTGTTCGAACGCGGCCGCGATGGTGGCGGCGTCCTCCCGGGCGTTCTTCAGGTCCGGCGCATCGCCGGAGTTCACCACATAGAGCCCGCCCGGAGCCAGGACCCGCCGCACATGCTGGTTGAATTCCGCGGTGGTCAGGGAGCGCGGGGTCAGGGCGCCGGCAAAGACGTCCCGGATGATGAAGTCCCGGGTGTCCGCCGTAAGGGACTCCGTCACCTCACGCGCCTCCCCCACCCGCAGCCGCAGCAGGGGCGCTTTGGGCAGGTCGAACCAGCCGCGCACGTATTCCGCGAGCTTCCCGTCGAGCTCCACCACCACCTGCCGCGCGTCCGGGTAGACGGCGGCAAAGTAGCGCGCCAGGGAGCAGGCACCGCCGCCCAGGTGGAGGCCGCGCAGCCGCGGGGGCCCGGCAGGAGAAGCGGACGACGGCGGCCAGCGCGACTCGATGAGCGCCGCCATCCAGCGCATGTACTCGAAGTCCAGGAACAGCGGGTCCGCGAGGTTGATGTGCGAGCTCATGACGCCGTTGATCTTCAGGAGCCAGCCGGTGGAGTTGTCCTGGTCCGCGATCAGCTCGCAGTCACCGGTGTCGATGTAATACACGCCCTCCACGGGACCGTCCGGCCTGGTTCCCTTCGGCACGTCCACGACTCCCGCCGTCGAACGGCCGCCCCGGCCTCCTGACTTTCCGCGTTTCGCCATTACCCGTGCCCCGCTTCAGTCATGCTTCAACCCTAGTTGGTAGGCACCGCTCCTTCGCCTTCGCGGATGCGCTTCACTACGGCGGTGGTGGAGCGCTCCGCCACGTAGTCCAGGATTGCCACCCGGCCGCCGTACTCCTCCACCGCCGGGGTCTCGGCCAGCATCTCGGGGGTGTAGTCCCCGCCCTTGGCGTAGACCTCGGGCCGGAGCTGCTTGATCAGCGGCGCAGCGGTGGGGGTATCGAAGACCGTCACGTAGTCCACGCAGCTGAGGGCGGCCACCACGGCTGCCCGGTCGGCAACGCCGTTGATGGGCCGGCCCGCGCCCTTGAGCCGGCGGACGGAATCGTCGCTGTTGAGGGCCACCACCAGGATGTCGCCCAGCTGCTTGGCCTGGTTGAGGTAGCGGGTGTGGCCGCTGTGCAGTACGTCGAAGCAGCCGTTGGTGAGTACGATCTGCTGGCCCTGTGCCCTGTGCACCGTGAGCTGGCGTTCCAGTTCGTCCGCGCCCAGGGCCGTGTCCGCGAATGCCCGCAAATAGCGGCTGAGTTGCTCCGTGCTACAAACCGATGTGCCCGGCTGGTGCACCACAACGTCCGCTGCGGACTGCGCCAGGTCCAGGCTGGCCGTGAGCGGCAGGCCGGCTGAGCGGGCCAGCGTGAGTGCCGCCACGAACGTGTCCCCCGCGCCGGATGCCTGCTTCTCGGCGGCAGGCCGTGCCCACGTCCGGTGCCGCACGCCATCCGGGGTCAGGAGCACAGTACCGTCGCGGTCCAGCGTGACCACCACGGCCCGGGCACCGGTGGCTGCCAGCAGCGCGTCCGCCTGCCCGCCCACGGCGTCCACCCGTTCCTGCCCGTCGGGGAGCCGGCGGTCCAGCAGCCGCGCGGTTTCCTGCGCGTTGGGCGTGACCAGGTCCGGGTGCAGCGGCGCCCAGGGGCGCGGGTCGTGCGCATCGACCACCACCATCTGCCGGCGCGTTTCCCGGTCCCCCTGTTCCGCGGCGGCGAGCGCCTCCACCAGTCCGGCACGCACCGGGTCTGCCAGCACTCCGGTGCCGTAGTCGCACACGAGCACGGCGTCCTGGCGTTCGACAGCGGCACGCACCGAGGCGGCGAGCGCGGCAAGCGCGTCGGCCGGGACGGTCTTGGCTGAGTCGTCGAGGCGGAGCATTACCTGTCCGCCGCTGCTGATCCGGATCTTGGTGGTGGTCACCATGTCCGGGTGGGAGTGCAGGTGCCGGACGTCGATGCCGGCGGCCACCAGCTGGTTCTTCAGGTCCACCCCGGCGTCGTCTGTTCCGATGATCCCGGCCACGGAAACCCGGGCTCCCAGGGCGGCCAGGTTCATTGCGGTGTTGGCGGCGCCGCCGGGCGCGGAATCGCGGGCCTGGAGGTCCACCACCGGGGCCGGGGCCTCCCGGCACAGCCGCTCGATGCTGCCGCTCCACCAGCCGTCCAGCATCACGTCGCCGATCACCAGGATGCGCGGTTCTTCAGCCGCGAGCCGTCCGGGCAGCCACTCGGACAGGGCCCGCTGGGTGGAGAGGTCCACGGCGTCGGGAGAGATGCTCATGGCTGGTCCTGTCCTTCAATCGCCCGTTCTTCAGCGGCCCGTTCTTCCGTAGCCGGTCCGGCGGAACGCCTGGCACCGGCGGGCGGCGCGGCGATGTGCACTACCTTGACCTGGCTGAACTCATCCAGCAGTTCGGGACCGTAACCGAACCCGTGGCCGCTCTCGCCGCGCGGCTGGGCAGCGCCGCCGGGGGCGCCGCCGAACACTTCGTTGACCTTGACCGTTCCCACGGGCAAGGACGCCACAGCCTGCTGGATATGGGCAATGTTGCCGCTCAGGACTGTGGCGGCGAGGCCGTACTTTCCGCTGCACGCCAGGCGCAGGCCGTCGTCGAACGTTTCGACCACCTGCACCGGGGCGACGGGACCGAACGTCTCCTCCGTCATCACCTGCATCCCCTCCGTGCAGCCGAGCAGCACCGTGGCCGGGTAGAAGGAGCCCGGCCCGTCCGGCAGGACACCACCCTCCACTGCCCGCGCGCCCTGGTTGAGGGCGGCCGTGACGTGGGCGTGCACCTCGTCCCGCATGCGCAGGTCCACCAGCGGTGCCACGGATCCGTTGCTGTTCCGCGCTGCCGCTTCGGCTTCAAGGGCGGCGCAGAATTCGGCGGCGATGTCCTGGTGGACGTAGATCCGTTCCACGGAGGTGCAGATCTGCCCGCTGTTGCTGAAGGCGCCGATGGCAGCCTGTTCAGCTGCCCAGGCGGGATCCACGTCGCGGTCCACCAGCAGGGGATCGTTGCCGCCGTTTTCGCGGATGACGTGGGCACCCGTCAGCGCACCCGCCCTGGCAATCCGGGCACCGGAGGCACTGGAACCGACGTGCGCCAGCACATCCACGTCCGCCTCGGACAGAAGGGCACCAACGTCCGCTCCGCCCGAAATGGTCAGGAAAACTCCCGGCGGGAAGGCCGGCGCCAGGACTTCACCCAGCGCTTCACCCAGGCGCGGGCACCGCTCGCTGGGTTTGTGGATGACGGTGTTGCCCGTGACCAGTGCCGCGCCTATCAGGCCGCAGGCCACCGCAACCGGATCATTCCACGGAGTCAGGAGGACTGCCACACCCCGCGGTTCGGCCACCGTGTAGTCAGAGGCAAGCCGGTTGCCGCGGAGGCTGTGGCCGCGGTGGACGGGGCCCAGTTCGGCGTACTGCTCAAGGGTGGACACACCGGCGGCGATTCCCGCCAGCGCTTCCCCGACCGGACGGCCCGTCTCGCTGGCGTTGAGCCCCGCCAGTTCCTGCGCTGCTGCCTCGAGCGCCTTGGCCGCTGTGCGGAGCGCGGCGCCCCGCTCGGCCGGTGGCGTGGCGGCCCATTCACCGGCGGCGCGGCGGGCCACCTCCACGGCATGGTGCACCGCACCGGGTTCTGCTTCCGGTACGGTCCACAGCACCTCGCCGGTGCGCGGGTCCCGGATGGTGATGCCGGAGCCTTCTGCTGGGTCCCGTCTTGTGGTCACTTCGGTGGCGGTTGTAGGCATGGTTTTCCTCCCGACGATTCCGTTCTAGTCCGTTTGCGGGCTTAGGGCCAGGAGCCCTCTTCCTCGTGGCAGATCAGCATCTCGCGGACCTCGCACCCGGTGGGCTGCCGCAGCGCGAACAGGATGGCCTGGGCCACGTTGCCGGGGTCGTTGAGGCGGGAATCGTCCTGCGGCTTGTACTGCTCGGTGCGGTCGTCAAAGAATCGCGTCTTCATGCCGCCAGGGATCATGGTGGTGACGCCGATTTCGCCGCCGGTCTCCGCGGCGAGCGCGTGGCTGAAGCCCACCACACCGAACTTCGAGGCGCAGTACGCCGTTGCATCGGCCACCGCCCGCTTGCCCAGCGTGGAGGCAACGGTGACAACCCGGCCGTGGCTGGTTTTGAGGTAGGGCAGGGCAGCGCGCACCACGGACACGGTGCCCATCAGGTTCACCCCGATGACCTTTTCCCACTCCGTGGCTTCGACGTCGGCGAGCTTGCCGCACCGGTCGATGCCGGCCGCGGTCACCACCGCGTCCAGGCCACCTATGGTTTCGGCCGCTTCCCGCACCGCCTTTTCCACGGCCAGGCGGTCGGCAACGTCCACTTCAAAAGCCTTCACGGCAGACACGCTGCTGATATCGCGGTCCAGCACCACCGGAGTGCCGCCCGCCTGCAGGACGGCGTCGACGACGGCGGCGCCCAGTCCCGAGGCACCTCCCGTCACGAGGACGCGGCCGGGTGTTGTGGAATCTGCAGTCATGGTGTTCCTTTCGATGGGAAATACAAGTCGATCGGGATGAAAAAAGGTCAGCTCACCTTGGCGAGCGCGTCGGCCAGCCCGGTGGTGGATCGTGCCGGGTGGTAGGGGACGGTGAGGCAGCGGCCGCCCCAGCTTTCCACGAGTTCCGTTTCGGGCAGCCGGGCACCCTTGTAGTCGCCGCCCTTGACCCAGATGTCCGGGCGCAGCCGCTCCAGGGCGGCTTCCGGGGTGTCTTCGTCGAAAACCAGCACCGCGTCCACGCATTCCATGGCGAGCAGCAGCTCGGCCCTGTCGTGCTGGCCGATGATGGGGCGTTCGGGGCCCTTGAGCCGCCGCACCGAATCATCCGAGTTCAGGCAGACGATCAGGCAGTCCCCCAGCTCGCGGGCAGCGGTCAGGGACCGGACGTGCCCGGCGTGCAGCAGGTCGAAGCAGCCGCCGGTGGCCACCACCGTGCCACCGCTCTGCCGGACCGAACGGGCAAGCAGCAGCGGTTCGGTGGAGCGGCGCCGGGCTGCCGCCGGGGATTCGTTGTTCCGGCCGGCAGGCTCTGTGGTGCGGTCCGGGAGTGCTGAGACGCCGCCCGCGGCCAGGAAATCCGCTGCCTCGTGGACTGCCAGTTCGGCGGCTTCCTCGAGGGACCGGCCGGCCAGGAGGTGCACGGCCAGCCCGGCCGCCAGGCGGTCGCCGGCACCGCACGGATCGCCCGCCTCCACCCGCGGGGCAGGAACAGGGTGCGGTGTTGCATTGTTGTCCCGCAGCAGGACTGCGCCCTGTTCGCCCTTGGTGACCAGGACTGCCTTGCTGCGCCAGTGGTCCAACAGGATCCGGCCGGCTTCGACGGCCTGGTCCTGCGGCGCCTGGTCCTTGTGCGCCTGGTCCTTGTGTGCGTCGGGCCTGTGCGCTTCGGGCTTGTTCGTTACGGTCCGAGCATCTTTCGGCGCCCGGGACTGGGCGGCCCTGACGGCTTCGGACAGGTTCGGCGTGACCACGGCGACGCCGGGGACGGGATCCGGCCCGGCGGGGTGCGGGTCCCAGATGATGGGAACCTCATCGGCAAGCCGGGCCAGGAGATCCCGCAGCCGGGGGTTGGCCGCCACTCCCCTGCCGTAATCGGCGACGATAATCACTCCAGCCTCTTCCACGGCACGGAGCATGGCGGGGCTGACCTCGGGAACAGGCGTCTTTTCGCATCCCTGGTCAAAGCGGACCACGGGATGGGATCCGGCCCTGACCCTGGTCTTGACCGGCGACTGGTAACCACTGGGACCTGCCACCAGGCGCACTCCGGCGAGATGCTCCTGGAGCTGCCGCCCGGCGTCGTCGTCGCCCAGCACCGTCACCAGCGTGACGGGCCAGCCGTCCTCAGCCAGCATCCGGGCCACCAGCCCGGCGCCCCCTGCGCGACGCCGGACGTCCGAGACATCCACTACCGGCACCGGGGCGTCCGGGCTGAGCCGTGTGGCCTCCCCGGAGAGGTCCACATCCAGCATGACGTCGCCCACCACCACGATCCTCATGGCCGGCCACCTCCCTGGGGCAGTCCGGTTGCCGGCAGCCCGGCTTTGGGCATTCCCGATGTCGGAACTCCGGCGGGCACGGCGGGACTGCGGCGGCCTACCTCCATGTCAAAGGCACGGCACAGTGCGTGCAGCGCGATCAGGTGCCCCTCCTGAGCATTGGCGTTGAGGGCGTCGATCATCACGGCCTCATCGCAGGCGTCGGCCAGCGGGTTGGGCCCCGCGCCGGTCAGTGCCCAGGTGGTCACGTTGAGGCGGGACGCCATCTCGGCAGCGCGCAGCAGGTTGGGGCTCTTGCCGCTGGTGGACAACAGCATCAGCACGTCCCCGGAGCGGGCATGAGCCCGCACCTGCCGGGCAAAGACGTCGTCGTAGCCGTAATCGTTGGCGATTGCGGTAACGGCCGAGGACTCGGCGTGCAGGGAGATCGCGGAGAACGGGACGCGCTCGCCGTCGAACCGGCCCACCAGTTCCGCGGTGAGGTGCTGCGCCTCGGCAGCCGAACCGCCGTTGCCGGCAGCGAGGAGCCGCTGGCCGCGGAGCAGGCGCTGGGCCAGCTCCACGCCCCAGGCGGCGAGCCTGCCGGACTGGCTGCGCAGGGAATCCAGAGCCGGAAGCACGTTGTCCAGGTGGATGCGGACGGCGTCGGCGCTGGCCGGGTCCACAAAGGCGGCACCAGGCATCGCAGCGGGCAGGGCAGGCGGGGTGGCCAGTGCCCGCAGGTCGGCTTCCTTCAAGGACCATTCAGCAGTCACAGCACTGCTCCTTCCATGGGAACCACGCCGGCCGGGGCCTCCGCCACTGCCAGCTGGTAGGCCTTTTCGGTTTCGGCGGCCACGCGGTCCCAGGAATACCGGGTCCGGGCACGTTGCTGGCCGGCCTTGCCGAGCTCAGCCCGCAGGGACGGGTTCCCGAGCAACAAGGTGAGCGCCGACGCGATGGCTTCCGGGTCACGCGGCGGCACATGCAGCCCGGTGGTGTGGTCCACCACCGTGTCCCGCAGGCCACCCACGGCGGCGGCCACCACGGGAACGCCGCAGGCCATGGCCTCCAGGGGGACGATGCCGAAGGGCTCGTACCAGGGCGCGCACACCACGGCATCGGCGCTGCGGAAGATCCCCGGCATCTCGCCCCGGGAAACCTGGCCCTGGAGGGACACCTGGTCCGAGACTCCCAGCTCGGCGGCCAGGTCCAGCAGGCGCCGGACCTCCGGGTCGGCGTGCAGCGCCCCCGAGTCCCCGCCGCCGCCCACAATCAGCAGCTCGACGTCGTCGAACCCTGCCTCGCGCAGGTACGGCAGGGCCCGGATCACCAGGTCAACGCCTTTCCGCGGCACCAGCCGGCCCACGGACAGGATGCGGTGCCGGCGGTTCCTGGCGGCGATGGGGCCGTCCGCAGAGAAGAAGCCGAGGTCCACGCCGCAGGGCGCGATGGAAACCTTGCCGGTGGTGATGCCCATGGCTTTGAGCTCAAAGACCTCGTCCGAGCAGGTGGCAATGATCCTGTCCGCGGAGCGGCCCACACCCGGTTCCAGCCAGCGGCGTTCCTGCGGGCTGGTGTCCTCCGCGCCCTGGTGCCGCCGCTTGACGGTGCCCAGGGCGTGGAAGGTCTGGATGACCGGGACGCGGTAGCCGGCGTCGGGGCGCCTTGCTGCGTCCAGTGCGGCCAGCCCGGACATCCAGAAGTGGCCGTGCACCACATCCGGCGGACGCTGGCCCCAGTCCCTGGCCACGCCGTCCGCGAGCTCGCCCATGTACGGCAGCAGCTCATCCTTGGGAACATGGCAGGCAGGGCCTGCATCGACGTGGACCACATCGAACCGGCGCCCCACCCGGACCCGGGAGGGAAGCCCCGTCGCGTCCCTGCGGGTATAAACGGTGACGTGGTGGCCCCGCTTGGCAAGCGCCTCGGAGAGCGCGGCAACATGGACGTTCTGCCCCCCGGCATCCACCCCGCCCAGCGCCGCCAGCGGACTGGCGTGCTCGGAAATCATGGCGATCTTCATGGTGTCTTCCTCTCTCGCGCCGGGACAAGGATCCGCTCGTCCGGGTGCTCGTTGACGGAGTGCCGGGGCAGGCCGCGCAGGTCCGCCAGGAGCTCATCCCAGCGGTCCTGGAACTTGCCCAGGCCGTAACGTTCCAGTGCCGCCTCACGCGCGGCAACGCCCCGCCGTCGGGCTTCATCCGGATTGGCGATCAGCCGCCGCGCACAGCGGAGCAGCTCATCAACATCGGCGGAAACGGCGCCGGCCTCCGGCGGCACCGCCCGCGGCGCTTCGGTGGTGGCCAGGGCCACCACCGGCATTCCCAGGTGCATGGCTTCCAGGAGGGACAGGCCCAGGGAAGTCCAGCGCATCGGGTGTACGTAGACGCGGCAGCGCGCCAGTTCGCGGTGGAGTTCCTGCGTCCGCAGGTCTCCCCGCGCCGTCAGGCGGGTCTCCGCGATCCCGGTGGCGGCGGCAAGCCCGTCCGTCTTCATGCCGAAGACCTGCAGCGGGGCAACCGAGGCGAATGCCGGCAGCAGGTCGGTGCCCGTGACGCGGCCGCGGCGTACCGGTTCGTTGACCACAACCCCCAGCTCCGCCAGCTCACCGGTGTATAGCTGCCCGGGGTCCGGGATGCCGTGTTCGATGACCGTGCTGGACGCGGAACCGTTGTCCCAGGCCAGCCTGTTGAAGTGGGTCACGTGGACGATCGGGATGTTGTGCTGGTCAGCGAGCGGGTGGGTGGTGAACGGGAAGTCGCCCTTCGGCGTGTTGTGCTCCACGTACACCGCCGGGAGGTCCAGCCCGGGGGTGCGGCCGAGTATCCGGGTGACCTCGCCTATCTCCTCGGGGCGTTGGAGGACGACGGCGTCAACAGCGTCCGCGTCGAGCGTCGCCAGGTCCACCTCCCGCACGGATGGCGGCCAGTCCCTGCCGGCACGGCCAAGTCCCCAGGCACCGCCTTCCGGCAAGACTGGAAGCAGGTACTCATGACGGCCGCGGACGAAGGCGTCCGTCCAGGAACCGTGGACATGCCAGAGCAGGATTTTCATCTGTTGCGGGCCTTTCTACGGGTGCTGACGTGGGTGCTGAAGGAGCTCACTCCGCCCATCAGCCGTTCCACGGCTGCCACCACTTCCTCAGGGGATACGGAGTCAAGGCAGGGGTGGCCCGGGACGGGGCAGACGCGGGCGCGGGTCATCCGGCAGGGCGCGTTCTGGTCGCCGAGGAGTTCCAGGGGCACCCCGTAAGGTGCCCAGCGGATGGCCGGCACCACGGGTGAAAAGAGGCAGACGACGGGGGTCCCCACGGCGGCGGCAAGGTGCGCCGGGCCGGTGTTCCCGGTGACCACGGCCTCAGCCCCCGCCATAACACCGGCCATCGTCTGGAGGTCAGTGCGCCCGCCAAGGTCCAGGGCCGAGGGGCCGGCAACGGTTGCGGTGAGGGAGGTTTCATTCGGTCCGCCGGTCACCACCACCCGGTGGCCCGAACCCTGGAGGAGTTCGACGGCGGCCGCATGGTGCAGCGGCGGCCAGGCCCTGGCCGGGACGGCAGCCCCGGGATGGACCACCACGTAGGGTTCGTGTCCCACGAGGTCCCGGACGTCGGGGACGGATGCCACCCGGAGCTTGCCGTCGTCGCCAGCAGGCAGCCGGAACCCGGCGGCCTCGGCGATGCCCAGGGCACGCTCCGCCTCGGGCTGGTCTTCCGGAAAGTCTTCCCCCGGCTTGAGCCGGACGTCCAGCAGGGATCCGGCGTAGTCGGTGGACGCCCCGGTGATCCGTTGAACGCCGGCCAGCCGGAGCAGCAGTGCCAGCGGCAGCGGGGACTGGTGGAAGGAGGTCAGGATGACGGCTTCGGTGATCCTGGAATTGCGGACGTATTCGATGAGCCTGTCGGCGTGCGGGCCGGTCATCTTCGGCGCGGGATTCATGATCCAGGGGCTGTCCCAGCTGTAGACCTCCGCCACCCCGGGCAGTAATCCCGCGGCGGCCTCGCCTTGCCTGCCGCACAGCATCACCACGTGGTTGGCACCGCTGCCGTCGGGGATCCGGCCATTCGCCACGGCGCGGACAGCAGGCCCCGCCAGGAGGACGTCGCCCATGCTGTCCAGGCGCGCCACCAGGACCCGGCCCATCAGGGCGCTTCCCGCAGCAGGCCGACGGCGGCCGCCAGGTCCGGTGCGACCAGCCGCGCTGCGGCCACCTCCTCAGCCCGGGTCACCGGGGTGGGAACCAGCACGCCTGTTGCTCCGGCGGCTTCCGCAGCGCCGACGTCCGCCCCGATGTCTCCGATCAGCGCTGCCTCCGATTCCCGGATGCCGAGTTTCCTGCAGGCACTGTGGACCATGCCGGGCGCCGGCTTGCGGCAGGCACAGCCGTCCTGCTCGGAATGCGGGCACACTTCCCACACATCAAAGGGTCCCAGGAGTTCTTCCACCCTGGCGTTGACCCCTGCCACGTCGGCTTCCGTGATCAGGCCACGCGCAATACCCGACTGGTTGCTGATGACGCCGGTTGCTATGCCTTCAGCCCGGAGGCCGTCCAGCACGGCTTTGGCGCCCGGCATCGGCCTGACCAACGCGGGGTCCCCGTTATAGGGCACATCGACCACCAGGGTCCCGTCCCGGTCGAACAGGACAGCCCGGAGCTTGGAGGTTACGGAGCTTCCCATATCCACACTGTTCCCCACTGCTCCTGCTCCTAAACAGGGCCGGACGCTTTTCTCGGCTTTCGGACAGAGAAGTTCCGAGCCGTTGAACAGGCAAGATAGGAATTACGGGACTGCTGCTGCTCCTTCGGGGCCGCCTTGGCGGTGTACGCGGGGGGTGGTTTGGCGAGCGGGGATGCGGCTGGCCGGCCGCTACCTGGTCCTTGCCCTGGCACCGATCCGGCGGACCGGAACGTCATCTGCCGCGCCGGCATTCACACTCCGGACGGACCGGCAGGAACCCGTGGAGCCGGCCGCACGGCCAGCGCCGGCACTGAGCCGCGCTGCTCCGCCCCCACCGTGGTCACCGGCAGTTCCACCAAGCCGCGAGCTGCTCTCAAGCCGCCGCTGGAGTTCCACCAGCACACGGGCCAGCCTTCGTGAAACCTGCATCTGCGACATGCCCAGCCGCTTTCCCAGTTGCACCTGGGTCTCCTCGCAGAAGTAGCGGCGATAGAGCAGTTCCCTGTCCTCCGCGTCCAGGTCCTGCATGGCGTCGCGCAGGCAGGCCAATTCTTCCAGCCGTTCGAGCGGAGTATCCGGACACGCCAGCAACTCCCCGATGGACGGAGCGTCCGAGTGCGGATTGACGGCGTCCAGCGAATCCGGGTGCATGCTGCTGGAGGCCGAGATTGCCTCCTGCACTTCCGCCGGGTCCGTCCCGAGCTCCCCGGCCAACTCCTCCACGCTGGGGTTCCTTCCCAGCGCCTGGGTCAGCTCCGGCTCTGCGCGGAACATGCGGGTTCTCAGGTCCTGGATGTGGCGTGGAGGACGGACCACCCACGTGCGGTCGCGCAGGTACCTCTTCAGCTCACCGGTGATGGTGGGGGCTGCATAGGCAGGAAAGCTTTCACCCTTGGACTGGTCAAAGCCGCGGGCTGCCTTCACCAGCCCCAGGTAGGCCACCTGGTTCAGGTCTGCGCGTTCGCGGCCGCGGGCTTCGAACCGCCCAGCAAGGGCCTCCGCGAGGTCCAGGTAGCCCAGGACAAGGTCGTTCTCGAAGGCCTGCCGCAACCGGCCTGAAGAGGCGGTCGAAGCATTCCTGTGCGGAAGTTCTGGTTGTTGTTGGCGGACTGGCGTAACATCCACGGCAAGTGCGGCAAGAGAGTCGGGCATTGTCGTTGGTACCTCCGGTCTGGTTCCGAAAGCCTGCGGCAAGACTTAGCAGTAGGAAATCATAAGCCTGCTTATAAAACAATCCTTCCTGGCTATAGGCTCGGCATGTCAGCGGAAATACCCACCCCGCCAAGGAGTATTTTTCATGCGCATCGCCATTACCGGAGCCAGTGGAAATGCAGGAACTGCACTTCTCCGCAACCTTCAGGGCCAGCTGGCCAAAAAGCCCGGAAGCCTGCAGCTGACCGGGATCAGCCGCAGGCTCCCCGACACCTCGCGGGAACCCTACGCGGGCGTTGAGTGGCACACCCTTGATATCGGCGTGGATAGCGACAGGCCACTGTTGGAGTCGGCACTGGCCGGAGTGGATGCCGTAGTGCACCTGGCCTGGCAGATCCAGCCCAACCGGGACCTGGAGCAGCTGTACCGGACCAACGTCAACGGCACCAGGCGCGTATTGGAAGCGGCAAGGACCGCGGGCGTCAAGCAGATCGTCTGCGCTTCCTCCGTGGGCGCCTACAGCAAAGCCCCCAAGGACCGGCGCGTCGACGAGTCGTGGCCGGCAGGGGGCATGGCCGGCTCGCATTACAGCCGGCACAAGGCAGAGCAGGAAGAGATCCTGGACCGTTTTGCGGAAGCAGAGCCGGGCATTGCAGTGGCAAGGCTTCGCCCGGGCCTCATCTTCCAAAGCGAGGCTGGGAGTGAGATCGGCAGGTACTTCCTGGGCCGGGTCATTCCCCGGCTCTTGCCCGGCAAACTCAAGGTTTCACTGCTGCCTGCCCCGGACAACCTGATCTTCCAGGCGGTCCATGCCGACGACGTGGCGGAAGCCTATTGGCGGGCCGTCAACCAGCGCGCGTCAGGAGCCTTCAACATTGCTGCCGAGCCTGTACTGACACCCCAGGAACTCGCCCGGATCGTGGGGGCACGGAGGATTCTCCCCGTCCCCATGGGACTGCTCCATGCGGTTGTGGACATCGCGTGGAGGTTGCGGCTGCAGCCTACGGACTCCGGATGGGTGGAAATGGCGGCAGGGGCTCCTATCATGGACACCAGCCGGGCCCGCCGCATCCTAGGATGGGAAGCGAAAACCTCATCCGTCGATGCGGTCAAGGAAGTCCTCGAGGGCATGGGAAAGGGGAAGGGTGTCAGCCCTTCCCCCCTCCTCAAGCCGCGCCGGCCCTGACGGCCTCAGCGGCGCCAGGCCGACCCTACGAAAGCCTGATACCGGCGACTAGATACCATTTCGCGGGTTTTCCCTGTCCCTGCGGGCGGCTTCCTCCCGCGCAGCCTCGGCACGGGCAGCGTCGCTGCGAATCGGATTGCGCCCGTCAGTTTCAGCCGGGGTCCCGTCCTGGCGCGCAGCGTCGATGCGGCGGGCTTCTTCGTCATCCATCCGGCCACGGTCCGCGTGCAAGCCCTCGCCCCGAGCGCCGCCCACTCCACCACCCGGGCCGGTTCCTGCATCCCTGTCCGTTGCGGCGTCCCTGACAGCGTCGTCACGGGTGCCGGCACTCCTCCTGCTGCCGTCCTTCTGGACATCGGGATCCACTTCGTCCGCCTTGCGGGCATGGCTGGCCACGTCAGCGCGAAGGGATTGGGCTTCCCTGGCGGTCGATTCAGCTTCCTGCCGGAGCCGCGCAGCGTCCACCTGAGCCTGTTCCGCATCAGCACGTGCACGGGTGGCCTTAGCCTCGCGCTCCCGCGCGTCCAGTTCCATCTTTTCCGCCTCGCGGCGAATTTCTGCTGCCTTTTCCCGGTGCGCTTCATCGCGCTTTTGCTGCAACGCCTTCCGGCGCCTTCCGGTTAACAGCAGCAGCACAATCAGCACCACTACAACAATGGCGACGACCACCCAAACCCATGGAGCTGTTTCCAAATTACCCACCACTTTCCACTCGATGTGACCGTGCAGGCCTGCGCCATTCCGGCTGACTTCTGGAACCGTTATAACTCGCTTAGCAAGGGTACTTACCTTTTATTAGTAATCATGCTTATTATTTTACGGCCAGTATTGCTGGTTCTTGATCAACAACCGGCCTTCTTGGAAAGAGAGAGCGAAGATGACAGAGAACCAATGGCCCGAGGATCCCGCTTACACGGCTCCCCCGGCCTCTACGGGAATTCCGGGCGAGCGGACTGCCTCCACCTTTCCACCCGCCGCTACTCCTCAGACAGGAGTTACACAGACCGGGGTTACACAGACCGGTGACACCTCCGGGGCGTCCCGAAAGGATGCGGCAAAGGAAGAAGCAGCAGACGTAGCCCGCACGGCAAAAGGCTCCGCCCAGAATGTGGCGCAAACAGCCAAGGAAGAGGCGGCCAACGTTGCGTACGAAGCGAAGAACAGCGCAAAGGATCTCCTCAACCAGGCCAAGTCCGGGCTGAGCAGCCAGGCCGGCACCCAGCAGCAGAAGGCGGCCGAGGGCATTCGCACCATTTCCAGCCAGCTGCAGAGCATGGCTAATGCTCCTGAGCAGCAGGGCGTGGCCAGTGACCTCATCCGGCAGGCCGCGGAGCGCAGCGAGTCCATGGCTTCCTGGCTTGAGAACAGGCAGCCGGGCGACCTGCTGGGCGAGGTCCAGCGCTTCGCACGGAACCGCCCGGGCACCTTCCTGCTCCTTGCAGCAGGAGCCGGCATCCTGGCCGGCCGCCTTACCCGCGGACTCGCCGCAGGCGCCCAGGAGAGCTCCACCACCACGCCCCGCACAGCCGGGCTGGCAGGACAGTACTCCGGCACCCCCTACGGCGACCAGTACAGCGAATCCTACGTACCGGCCGGTGGCACCGTCCCGCCCCCGCCGGTGCAGCTCCCTGGCCCGGCTACCACCACGGCAGGGTACGACGGCGGCGCTCCCGGCAGCGTCTACGGTGAAACCGCGCGCCCGGCCAGTGGGCTGGACAGCCCGCAACTGGTCGAGGAACCGTGGTCGGGAAACCAGGTTGCCAATGACCCCTTGGGAGACCGCGATCTCGCCGACGAGCCGATGACCAACGATCCCCTGACCCGCGACCGTCGCGCAGGCGGCCAGTCAGGCGGGCTCTGATGAGCAGTCAGATTCCGGAGCCTCCTCCGACTGAGGCGCATCAGAAGGCGGAAAACGCGTCGCTGGGTGAGCTGCTGGGTGATGTGACCCGGGACCTGTCCACCCTGATGCGCCAGGAAGTGGAACTCGCCAAGGCCGAAGCAAAGCAGTCCGCCACCAAGGCAGGAAAGGGCGCCGGGATGCTCGCCGGCGCCGGCGTGGCCGGACACTTCGTCCTGCTCTTCCTGTCCCTGGCGCTGATGTTCGCCCTGGGCGCCCTGATGCCGCTGGGCTGGGCCGCCGTGATCGTCGCCGTGATCTGGGGCATCATCGCCGCGGTCCTGGCCTCGATCGGACGCAAGGAACTCAAGCAAATCAAGGGCATGCCCCAGACCGGCGAAACACTGTCCGAAATCCCCCCAACCCTAAAACCAGGTGAGGTAAACCGATGAGCGATAACCCGGACGCAATCCGTTCAGACATAGAAGCCACCCGCGCACGCCTGGGCACCAACGTGGACGCCGTCGCGGACAAGGTCACCCCGTCCAACATCGTCCACCGCCAGACCGACAAGGTCAAAGGCGCCGTCACCGGGGTCAAGGAGAAAATCATGGGAGCAGCAGACACCGCCACCACCCGGGTCCAGGACAGGGTCCACACCGGCACCGAACACACCGGCAACGCCCTGCACAGCACCGGCGACACCCTCCACGGAGCCAAGGACACCGCCGCGGCCAAACTCAGCGACGCCGGCACCGCCATCTCCCACGCACCGGACCAGGTCAAAGCCAAAACCCAGGGCAACCCCCTGGCCGCAGGCCTGATCGCGTTCGGCGCCGGGATGCTCGTCTCGTCCCTGATCCCGGCCAGCCAAAAGGAACGCGAAGCGGCCGACCAGCTCAAGAACGCCGCGCAGCCCCTGGCCACCCAGGTCACCGACGCCGCCAAGGACATGGTCCAGGACCTCAAGGAACCGGCCCAGGAAGCCATGGAAAACGTCAAGGCCACCGCCACCGACGCAGCCCAGAACGTCAAAGCCGAAGGCCAGCACGCCGCCACCGACGTCAAGGACCGCGCCACCGACGCCAAAACCAACGTCCAAAACACCTGACCCGCCACTGGACGCGGCACCAGCACCACCTGAGAGGCCGGCCCCGCCATCCGCGGAGCCGGCCTTTCAGTTTTCGCACCCTTATCGAGAGGACACCCCATGGCCACTCATGACGCATCCGAGACCAGCACCGCCAAGGCAGGCCAGGCCCCGGATCCAAATGACTCACGGAAACCGGGCAGCCCCAAAGACCTGGACAGGCCGAACTGGAAGTACATTGCCAAGAAAACCCTGCGGGAATTCAACAAGGACCAGTGCCCCGACCTTGCCGCAGCCCTGACCTACTATGCGGTGCTGTCGCTGTTCCCGGCCATCCTGGCACTCGTTTCACTGATTGGGATTTTCGGGGATCCGCAAAAAACCACCGACGCCCTCCTGCAGATCGTGCGAGGTTTCGCTCCGGCGGAGACGGTCAACACTGTCAGCGGCACCGTCTCGGAACTGGCGAACGCGCCGGCCGCAGGGTTCACGCTGGTCATCGGCCTTGCCACCGCACTGTGGTCCGCGTCGGGGTATGTGGGGGCTTTCGGCCGCGCCATGAACCGCGTCTACGAGGTGGATGAGGGCCGGGCGTTCATCAAGCTCCGTGGCACCATGCTCGCAGTCACGCTGCTCGCCATTGTGATCATTGCCCTCCTCGCCGGCATGCTGGTCCTCAGCGGCCCGGTCTCCGAGGCCGTGGGCGGGCTGATCGGCCTCAGCGGCGTGTTCCTCACGGTCTGGAACATCGCCAAATGGCCGGTGATGGTGGCCCTGATCATCGTCATCATCGCGGTCCTCTACTACGCCACTCCCAACGTCAAGCAGCCAAAGTTCAAGTGGATGAGCATGGGTTCCGGCATTGCCCTGTTCGTGTTCCTGCTCGCCTCGCTCGGCTTCGGGTTCTATGTGGGTAACTTCGGCAATTACAACAAGACCTACGGTGCACTGGGCGGCGTCATCGTCATGCTGCTGTGGCTCTGGATCCTGAACATGTCGCTGCTCTTCGGCGCAGAGTTCGACGCCGAGATGGAGCGGGGCCGCCAGCTCCAGGCAGGTATCGAGGCAGAAGAGACCATTCAGCTGCCGCCGCGTGACACCAAGAAGAGCGAGAAGCTGCAGAAACAGGAAGAAGAGGACATCAAGCACGGACGGGAACTGCGCGAGAAGTACAGCGCCGATGACGACCAGGCTGACGATTCAGATGAGGACCGGAGCTCAGGCCAGGAAACGCAGTCGCACCGCGACCGCGTCCGCGACAAGGTGCAGGACCGCGCCACGCGCGACGACGACGGCCAGGGAAACGGCGGCCGTTAGGCACGCAGCCCAAAGGACTAGGCAGGACCTCCACAATGGGGGAAAATTGTTGTGGAGGTCCTGTTCAAGTTTCCCGGGTTGTCGGCAGCCCGGGGCAAGGCGGGGCCGGCGGTGAGATGGCCTCTTCTGAGACCGAGGCCAGTCCCCCCAGTCGCCGTCGGCCCCCTCGATCCGGTTGAACCGGCGGGGGTCCCGGCACATTTAGAGGGTACGACTGGACAAAATGATCCGTACTGCAATACTTTCATGATTACTCTGCTGGCCCTTTTGGTGCCGGCAGGGCCGCTGAAGCAGATACGGCGGCATCACGGTCGACCCTTAATGAGCGGACATGCCTGCTACACACTTTGAAGACTTTCTTGCCGAAGCAGTTGTTCCGGACAGGGAGCCCGGCCTGGGCCTCGGACGCGACGAGCTTTATGGCCTGTACACCAGCTGGTGCCTGCTCCACAAAGCCCCGCTGCAACCTCCCGAAGCCCTCTGGGAAGCGTTGCAGGAGCAGGGCATCAACCCCGACAGTAACAACCTCTCGATGACGGGTCCTGCCGCGGCTGACTACATCGTCGCCAGCGCTCCTGACCTGGTCTGACATTCCGACCCTTCCCTTGATGGCTTTTTGCAGGTCAGGCGCTTGCGCGCCTCTGTTGCAGTGTTGCGCGTCTGGCTAGCATAAAAGCATGACCGGCGGCATTCTGGTCCGCCGGTCACCAGCCGAAGGGAAAAATGCCATGGGTTTGGATGACAAGATCGAAAATGCCGCCGAGAAATTGGGCGGCAAGGCCAAGGAAGCCTCGGGCCGGGCTACGGATGATCCGGGGCTTGAGTCCGAAGGCAAGATGGACCAGAGCAAGGCCGACCTGAAGCAGGCCGGCGAGAAG
>NZ_JARHXQ010000031.1:0-19908 GCF_029222765.1 Arthrobacter sp. Cr_A7
ACGCGAAGTCTTACTTCTTGCCCTGGTTCGCGACGGCCAGGATGGCCTGTTCGGCAGCTTCGGGGTCAAGGTAGGTGCCGCCCCGCTTGATGGGCTCGAAGTTTTCGTCCAGGTCGTACACCAGTGGGATGCCGGTGGGGATGTTCAGGCCGGCGATGGCTTCGTCGCTGATGCCATCGAGGTGCTTGACCAGCGCGCGCAGTGAGTTGCCGTGGGCGGTGACCAGGACGGTCTTGCCGGCCTTGAGGTCTTCCTTGATGTCCGATTCCCAGTACGGCAGCAGGCGGACCAGCACGTCCTTCAGGCACTCGGTCCGGGGAAGAGCATCCCCGAGCCCGGCGTAACGAGGATCGTGGGCCTGGGAAAACTCGGAGTTGTCGTCCAGGGGCGGCGGCGGGGTGTCGTAGGAACGGCGCCATTCCATGAACTGCTCCTCGCCGTATTCCGCGAGCGTCTGTGCCTTGTCCTTGCCCTGAAGGGCGCCGTAGTGGCGTTCGTTCAGGCGCCAGTCGCGCTTGACCGGGATCCAGCCGCGGTCGGCCTTGTCCAGGGAGATGTTGGCCGTGTTGATGGCCCGCTTCAGGAGGGAGGTGTAGAGCACGTCCGGAAGGATGTTGTTCTCCACCAGGAGCTCGCCGCCGCGTGCTGCTTCCTCGCGGCCCTGGTCGTTCAGGTCAACGTCCACCCAGCCGGTGAACAGGTTCTTGGCGTTCCATTCGCTGTGGCCGTGGCGCAGCAGAATCAGCTTGTAAGTCATGATTTTCATCCTAGCCGAGCGCCGTTGCCGCCCGCCCAGCGTTACAAAGCGAGGCCCGGTGGCTCCGCGGAAAAGCAACGCGGAGTCACCTAATGCCCCTTCCAGGCGGATTACAGGGCCGGGAGTGACCCCGCCCTGCAGGATAAGGTGGGGCGGTGGTGCAAAAGGCTGAACGGGTAACCGCCCCGCAGATCACCGGCCGGAACGCGGCCGGCAGGCAGGGCAGGCCGGTGGGCAACGTGACCCGCGGCACCACCAATCCCAACCGCATGCGCCGCCTTGACCGCTGGCTCACCGGGCCGCAGGCCTGGCGCCTCCGCTCCGCTGCCGACCCGCTGGTAGTTGACCTGGGGTACGGCGCCACCCCGGCCACCGCCGTCGAACTTTATGAGCGGCTGTCCGCCGTCCGCTCCGATGTCCGGGTCTGCGGCATCGAGATTGAACCGGAACGTGTACGTGCTGCCCTGCCCCTCCAGCGCCCCGGACTGAGCTTCCTCGTGGGCGGCTTTGAACTTCCCGTGCCGGGCCGTCCCGTCCTGGTGCGCGCGTTCAACGTGCTGCGGCAGTATGAGGAGGCGGACGTGGCGGGGATCTGGCGGCTGGTGCAGGACCGCCTGTCCGCTGACGGGCTGTTTATCGATGGCACCTGCGATGAAATCGGGCGGCGGGTGACGTGGGTGGCGCTCGACCGCAGCCGGCCCCTGTCGCTCAGCGTGTCCGTCCGGTTCGGGAGCTTCGAGCTGCCGTCCGAGGTGGCCGAACGGCTGCCGAAGGCGCTGATCCACCGCAACGTTCCCGGCGAGCCGGTCCACGCCCTGATGCAGGCGATGGACCGGGCGTGGCTGGAATCAGCACCCCTGGCGTCGTTTGGTAACAGGCAGCGCTGGCAGGCCATGTGCCGGGCGTTGCGCGACGCCGGCTGGCCGGTCCAGGACGGACCGGCGCGGTGGCGGCTCGGGGAGCTGACGGTGGGCTGGGAAGCAGTGGCGCCGCTGGCCTAAGTGAGCCGGTGGGGGCCCACGCCGGCAGGGTGGGGGGCCCACGCCGGCAGGGTTCCCTGGGCGAGCTTGCGAGCCGAGGGAGCCGGTGGGGATTACCAGGGGCCGTAGGGGCCCATGTTGCGGGTGCCGCCGCGGCCGGCGTCCTTCACGGCGGGCCGTACGTCGGCGAGGTACACGGACGCGGCGACTACCGCGGCCAGGCCGAAGAGGCCCAGCGTGCCGAAGAAACCGCCGCCGCTGCCGAACATTGAGATGACACCGACCAGGGCGGCTCCGCCGGTCAAGGCGAGCCAGAATGTCTTGGTCCTCTTGCCGGTTGCCTCGAAGGCATTGGCCCGGTGCCGGGCGCAGTCGGCCACGGCCCACAGCTCAAGGCCCAGTGCCACCAGGGCAAGGATAAAGAACACTGCCTGCTCAACAGGCCGAATAATCAGTTCACCGTCCACAAGCCAAGCCTAGCCTCCCAGCGTGTCCAGCGCCTGCTTCAGGTCCGCCCAGAGGTCTTCGACATTTTCGATGCCCACGCTCATGCGGACCAGGTTCTCCGGCACGCTGACGGGTTCCGCGGCATGCCGGCGCCTGCGTTCGATGAGGGACTCGACTCCGCCGAGGGAAGTTGCCGGGAGCCACAGCTCCAGGGCACGCACAAGCTTGTCCGCGGCGTCGGCACCGTCCAGGCCCGCGACCGGTGCAATGTGGACGCAGATAATGGACCCGAATCCGGTCATCTGTGCTTTGGCCCGTTCGTGTCCCGGATCGGCGGGAAGCCCCGGGAACCGGATGAAGTCGATGCGCGGATGCGTGCTGAGCCGTTCCGCCAGGATCATTGCGGACTGCTGCGACCGTTCCACCCGGAGTGCGAGCGTCCGCAGGCCCCGCAGTGCCAGCCATGCTTCGAAGGGACCGGCAATGGCGCCATGGATGGTCCGGTTGTGGAGCAGCGCGGAGCGCATGTCGGGGTTGGAGGTCACCAGGGCCCCGAGGACCACGTCGGAGTGGCCGGCCAGGTATTTGGTCACCGAGTGGAGGACGACGTCGGACCCCAGCGCCAGCGGCTGCTGCACCAACGGGGTGGAAAATGTGTTATCCGTGACCACGATGGCTCCGGCGGCATGGGCCGCGGCCGTCAGTGCCTTGACATCGGCGATGCCCAGCATGGGGTTGGTGGGGCTTTCCAGCCACAGCATGGCGGCAGGCCGGGCCCCGGGTCCGGCGGGTGCAAGGGCTTCCTTGACCGCGTCGGTGTCCGCGATGTCAACCGTCCGGAGTTCGATGAATCCCTTTTGCGCCAGTTCAGCAGCCATCACCAGGGTTCCCGAGTAGCTGTGCGTCGGCATGACCAGCACTCCCCCGGCGGGGATCAGCGACAGGGCCGAACTGACAGCTGCAAGGCCCGAGGCGTAGAGGAGGCCCGGCAGTTCCGCGCCCTCCAGCTGGCCAAGCGCCTCTTCGAAGGGGTTCCAGGTGGGGTTGGAGTACCGCCCGTAGCCGCGGTCCCCCGGGCCCAGGGGGCCGGTACCGAAGTAGGTGGAGGAGAGGACAAGGGGCGGGTTGACCGGCTGGTCCCTTTCCCGCGGCGGACGTCCCGCCGCAACCACAACTGTCTCTGAAGACAGGGCAGCCGCCTGTTGTTCGGAAAGACTCATGGTGAAAGCGTACTTGTCCGGCGGACATGCCCCGGAAAGGCGTTACCGGGGCCACCCGGGCTGTCCACAGGCGCCCCGCCCGATCGGAGAAAGTCCAGGGGGGTCGGTAGGCTTGTGGGGTGAACAAACAAGGGGCCGGACTTTTCATCGCGTTTGAAGGCGGCGATGGTGCCGGCAAGTCGACGCAGGCTGCCCGGCTTGCAGACGCCCTTGAATCCCGGGGACTGACAGTGCTGCGTACCCGCGAGCCGGGCGGGACGCCCATCGGCGAGAAGCTGCGTTCCCTGGTTCTTGACCATGGCCACGGCGAAATTGACGCCCACACTGAGGCGCTGATTTTTGCGGCGTCCCGGGCTGCCCATGCCACCCAGGTGATCCGGCCGGCGCTGGAGCGCGGCGAGATTGTGCTGACGGACCGCTATATTGATTCCTCTGTGGCCTACCAGGGCGCCGGACGCGATCTGGGAAAGGACGCCGTCAGGGCCCTGAACGAGTGGGCCACCTCCGGCCTGCAGCCCCACCTCACCGTCCTGCTGGATGTTGACCCGGCGATGGGACGGCAGCGCCGGACCGCCGGTGACGCCGCCGAGGACCGGCTGGAATCCGAGGCGGACGACTTCCACGGCCGGATCAGGGAAGCCTTCCTCGAGCTGGCCGGCAGCCGCCCCGCTTCCTACCTGGTGCTGCCCGCGCATCTGCCCGTCAGCGAGCTGGCCGCGGCGATCCTCACGCGCGTGGATGCCCTGCTGGCCAGCCCCGAGGTGGCCCCGGTTGGCGCCAGCCCGTCCGCGGGTGACCACGGCGGCGGCACCCCATGACCGTGTGGGATGACCTCCAGGGCCAGTCCGCCGTCGTCGAGCAGCTGCGCCAGGCGTCCAGCGGCGAAGCCCTGACGCACGCCTGGCTGTTCACCGGCCCGCCGGGTTCCGGGCGCTCGAATGCGGCCAAGGCCTTTGCTGCGGCTTTGAACTGTGACCAGGAGGATGTGCGCCTGCGGGGCTGCGGCGAATGCCCGGCCTGCCTGACGATCCTGGGCGAAACCCATTCGGACGTGACCTTTGTCCGGACCGAAAAGGTCACCATCACCATCGACGAGGCACGTGAGCTGGTGGCCACCGCGGGGAACCGGCCCTCCGCAGGACGCTGGCGCATCATTGTGGTGGAAGACGCGGACCGGATGGCGGAGCGCACCACCAACGTTCTGCTCAAGGCAATCGAGGAGCCCACCCCGCGGACGGTATGGATGCTGTGCGCGCCCTCCCCCGCGGATGTGCTGGTTACCATCCGCTCACGCTGCCGCAGCGTAGCGTTGCGGCTGCCGCCGGCCGCTGATGTTGCCGCGCTTCTGGTCAAGCGCGACGGCGTGGACCCTGAGCTCGCGGAACGGGCCGCCCGCGCCGCGCAAAGCCACGTGGGAATCGCACGCCGGCTGGCCAGGGATGCGGCAGCGAGGGAACGCCGGCTGGAGACTGTGAGGTTTCCGCTCGGGCTCCGGGGCGTCACCGCTGCAGTCATGATGGCGGACAAGCTGGTGAAG
Source organism: Arthrobacter sp. Cr_A7 (assembly GCF_029222765.1). Taxonomy (NCBI): domain Bacteria; kingdom Bacillati; phylum Actinomycetota; class Actinomycetes; order Micrococcales; family Micrococcaceae; genus Arthrobacter; species Arthrobacter sp. Cr_A7. The sequence goes on from NZ_JARHXQ010000031.1 coordinate 4,942, forward strand.
ATCGCCACCGCCGAGGCGAACAGCTCCAATGAAGAGCGCGACGCCGCCGAAAAAGCCGCGCTGCTGGCCACGCTCGGCGCACCCGAGTCCGGCACCCTCCCGCCGGCCATGCGAAGCCAGCTGAAGCAGCTGGAGGACGACCAGAAGCGCCGGGCGAAGCGTTCCATCACGGATTCCCTGGACCGCACACTGACGGACCTGCTGTCCTTTTACCGGGATGTGCTGATTATCCAGCTTGGGAATGCTGTGGAGCTGGTAAACGTTGAGCTGAGGAGTGAATTGGAGGAGTTTGCCGGCCGTTCCACTCCAGAAGCCACTCTTGCCCGGATGGACGCCATCAACAAAGCCCGCGAACGCATCACCACCACCAACGTTGCCCCGCTGTTGACCATTGAGTCCATGGCAGCCAGCCTGATCTAGCCCCCTTCCAAGGAGACCCGATGACTGCCCGCCCCCTGCCCGCACGCCACCGATCCCTGGTGGTCGGACTCCGTGCCGCCGGCGCCCTGGTTCTTGCCATGGTGCTGGCCTCGTGCAGCCTCCTCAACGGCGGTGACCGCAACCAGGAGACGGCCACCGCCAAGGCTGATCCTTCCATCGTGGCCTCTGCCCCGTCCGGGCTGGAGCAGTTTTACTCGCAGGAAGTGGTGTGGGAGCCCTGCGAGAATGAGTTCCAGTGCGCCAAGGTGACCGTGCCCATGGATTACGAGGATCCCAAGGGCGCGTCGATCCAGATTGCCGCCCTGAGGGCTCCCAGCACCGGCCGGAAAACCGGGAGCCTGCTGGTGAATCCCGGCGGCCCCGGCGCCTCCGGTTACGACTTCGTCAAGGACGCGGCCGGCACCCACTTCTCGCAGACGGTCCGCGACGCCTACGACCTGGTGGGCTTCGACCCCCGCGGTGTTAAGCGCTCTTCTCCGGTGACCTGCCTGACCGATGCCGAGCGGGATGCGGCACGGGCAAAGATCTACGATCTTGAAACGGATGCCGGCCTGGCGGTTGCCCGCGCGGACAACAAGGCGATCGCGGACCAGTGCGTCGCGCAGACCGGCGAGGTGCTGGCGCATATCGATACCCAGAGTGCCGCGAAGGACCTGGACATCCTCCGGGCAGTGGTCAACGACAAGAAGCTGAACTACCTGGGCTACTCCTACGGAACGTTCCTGGGTTCCACGTATGCATCCCTTTTCCCGGACAACGTGGGACGCATGGTGCTCGATGGTGCCCTGGATCCTTCCATCAGCAACGAGGAGCTGACCAGCGGCCAGGCCCGGGCCTTTGAGAAGGCCATCCGCGCATATGTTGCCAGCTGCCAGCAGCAGGACGGGTGCCCGTTGAGCGGGGACGTCGACTCCGGCGTGCAGCAGATCCGCGACCTCATCGCCGCCGTGCAGCAGACGCCGCGCACCGCCAAGGACGGCAGGACCGTCAACGCCACGATGTTCGTCAGCGGACTCATCACCCCGCTCTACAACGACCAAAGCTGGCCGGCCCTGACCCAGGCCCTGGAAGCGGCAATGACCGGGGACGTCAGCCTGATGCTGCGCCTGGCCGACCTCGGTGCCGACCGGTCGTCCAACGGCACCTACTCGTCCAATTCGACCTTCGCCTTCAACGCAATCAACTGCCTGGACTACCCCATGGAGTCCGACCCCGCCGCGATGCGGGCGGAGCAGCAGCGCCTGATGCAGGAATCGCCCACGCTGGGGTACTTTTTCGCGTACGGCGGCACGAGCTGCTCCGACTGGCCCTACAAGAACGTCCGGACCCCTGCACCGGTGAAGTACACCGGCGATTCCCCGATCGTGGTCATTGGCACCACCGGCGATCCCGCCACCCCCGTCGAATGGGCCGCGTCGCTGCGGAAGCAGCTCGGAAATGCCACGCTGATGACGTGGGAAGGCGAAGGCCATACCGCCTACGGACGGTCCAACAGCTGCATCGAGGATCCGGTGGACAGGTACCTGGTAAGCGGCGAAGTGCCGGCCGACAACACGGTGTGCTGAACGCCTCAGCTGCCGGAGCGCGTCCCATTTTGACCCGGGCGCGGGGACTCTATTACAGTTGACTCTTGCATGAAGCGCCCGGTTTTCCCGGGGATTTCATGCGGTGCTTCCTTAGCTCAGTCGGTAGAGCGTTTCACTCGTAATGAAAAGGTCATCAGTTCGATTCTGATAGGAAGCTCGGGATAAACCCCCTATTGCCCCTAGTTTTAGGGCTTTGGGGGGTTTTTCGCTGGTTAAGCGGCGTCATTGGCCGAGTGCAGGGCGTCAGGCGTGCCGCCGATTCCCAAAGCGATCAGAATCCCGACCGGTACCGTCCTCACCCTTCGCCCTCAGCAGTCGTAGGCTACTGGGTAGGCTGGCACTGAAAGGCCGGCCTCGGGTCCCGAAGGGAACGACGAGTGGACAGTACTGCTGGTACCTGGTTCTTGAGTGGCGCTGAGCGGGAACATGCAGCCACTAACGTGCACGCCGGCGGGTCCGGCTCACCGGCCTGGTCCGAGGGAAACCTCGTTCGGCCCCTGATTCACGGCGCCACCTACTTCGCCCGGCTGCACGAGGAGTTGTCGGCCCTTCAAGCGGGAGACCGTGTGTGGTTCACCGACTGGCGCGGCGATGGCGACGAGCGGCTGACGCCGGACGGGCCGGCGATCGGTGAGTTGCTGGCGGGATTGGCACGGGCGGGTGTGGAAGTGCGGGGCCTGGTCTGGAGGTCCCACGGGGAGCGCGTGTCTGCCCCCATGAGCAACCTGTCCAACGAGCACCTCAGCCGCCAGATCAATGACGCCGGCGGCGAGGTGCTGCTGGATCAGCGGGTGCGCCTCTTCGGCTGCCACCACCAGAAACTCTTCGTCATCCGCAACCGTAATGACCCTTCGCGGGACGTCGCGTTCGTGGGCGGGATCGACCTTTCCCACAGCCGCCGGGACGACGCCGACCACGGCGGCGACCCACAGGCGGTAGACATGGATGCCCGGTACGGGAAACAGCCTCCGTGGCACGATGCCGCCCTCGAACTGCACGGCCCGGTGGTGGCAGATGTGCTGCAGCTGTTCGCGGAACGGTGGGATGACCCCCATCCCCTGGACCGGCGCACACCATACAGGATGCTGCTGCAACGCCTGGCCGATATGCCCCGGCACCCAGAACCCCTGCCGGAGACTGCCCCGCCGCCACCACCGGCCGGCCCCCACGCCGTGCAGTTGTTGCGCACCTACGGCGTGAAGCATCCGCCTTTCCCGTTCGCACCTGGTGGCGAGCGAAGCGTTGCCCTGGCCTACACAAAGGCTTTCTCCCTGGCCCGCTCCCTGATCTACATCGAGGACCAGTACCTGTGGTCGGCAGAGGTAGCAGCCGGCATCGCCTCGGCCCTGGAACGGAACCCCGGGTTGAAGGTGATCGCCGTCGTGCCCCGCTACCCGGACTCCGACGGTCCGCTCGGAGGGCCGCCCAAGCGGCTGGGGCAACTGCGTGCCATCGAAACGATAAGCAGGGCTGCGCCGGACCGATTCGGCGTGTTCAATCTGGAAAACAGAGCCGGGACCCCGATCTATATCCATGCCAAAATCTGCATCATCGACGACACCTGGTTCACCTGCGGATCGGACAACTTCAACCGCCGGTCCTGGACCACCGACAGTGAGCTCACCTGCGCCGTCATCGACACCTCCGCCCCTGGCCGGGATGCGCCCGCCACAGGCGCGGACCCCGGCGCTTCCCGGCCGCTGGCCTACGCGCTCCGGCGCCAGCTCTGGGCTGAACACCTTGGCCTGGACCAGAACGACCCGCAGCTCCACGCCCCGGAGGATGGGCTCAAACTGTGGAACGCCGCCGCGGACGCCCTTGACGGTTGGCACGAAGCCGGCCGCCGCCAGCCCCGTCCCAGCGGGCATGTGCGGCACCACACCACCAAACCCGTGCCGCGACTTCAGCGTCTCTGGGCGGAGCCTGCAAACCGCTTCTTCGTGGACCCGGACGGGCGCCCCCGCCGGCTGCGCGGCACCACCCGGTTCTAGCGGCTGCTAGGCTACGCGGGCGGCCGCTGGTGCCGCACTGAAAAAACTGGGGGATTCTCATGCCTGCAAAAACCATGCTCCGGCTCTCGGCCTGCGGGGCAGCAGCAGCTGCATTGATGGGCGCCGTGGCCGCGCCGGCCACGGCGGCCAGCACCGAGGGCACCACATTCACAATCCGTGATACGTGCACCGAGCTGGCACCTGAGGTAACAACATGCAGCGCCATGACCGAACGCCGTATCGAAGTCCATACACCGTCGGGGATCACGATATTCCAGGGCTACCGCGAGTATTCAGATGCCACCACGTACCCGGGCGGGTCGCACACGTCTGAGGGGACGCGCAGGTACCTTGTCGTTTACACGTCGTCGGTGGAGGTGCCGGATGGCATCTACTACCTCGACCCCCAGGTGACGCGGGTTGATGGTTCAGACGTTCTGTCCTACTCGGATGGGTTGACCTGCGTCCTGGATACCAACTTCGTGGAGGCGAACGTCTCCGGCGGCTACAACCACAGCACCGGCTCCTGCACCACCAGCTGATTGGCTGTGACCAGGCGAAGGCCCGTCCGCTACCTTCCGGATGGGTCTTCGCCGCAGCCGGGGGCGCGACGCCCAGGCAAGACGACTGCCTGGGGGGTCCGGCAGGGCCTGGCGGGTCCGGCAGGGCCTGGCGAAACGGCAACTGATGAAGGTGCCGCCTAAGATGGCGAACATGGAAGAGCAGGCCCTGGCAGACATCGCGAACGGGCTGTACGCCGCGCCTTTGGAGGACTTTGTGGCGGCCCGGACAGCTGCAGCAAAGGAAGCCGCCGGGAAGGACAAAGAGCTGGGCGCCGCCGTCAAAGGGCTTCCCAAGCCGTCGGTTGCGGCCTGGGCCGTGAACATGCTCGCCCTGCACCAGCCCGAGGTCCTCGACGGACTGGCTGACCTCGGCTCCCGGATGCGCGCCGCGCAGGCCGCACTCGACGCACCGTCGCTCCGCGAACTGGGCCGGGAGCGCCGCACCATGCTGGCCGCCGCCGTCGACACCGCCAAATCGGTGGTCCAGCAGCAGGGACGCGCCATCAGCGAAACCATTGCCGGGGATGTCGAAGAAACCCTTCGGGCCCTGACGGCCGACGCAGGGGCCGCGGCTGCCGTCCGAAGCGGGCGCCTTGTGAAGACTCTGTCGGCGGATGGCGTGGGCGCCGCCGACCTCGAAGGGGCGGTGGCGGTTCCCGGGGCGCTTCCTGCTGCCCCGCCGGACGCTCCCCCGGCCGCGACCCCGGCCCGGAAACCGGCACCGACAGCCGACAAGAAGCAACGCACGACGGCGGAGCGCCCCTCCCAGCCCAAGGCAACCAAACCGCGGCTTGAGGCAGTCCGGCAGACGCCCAGGCCGGCGTCCCCGCCGGCGCTGGAAAAGGCCCAGGCGGCCCTGGCCGAAGCCCGGGAGGAGGAGGCCAGGACGAACGAACTGGCCCGGGAACTGCAGGAGCAGGCGGAACAAACCAGGACGGACATTGCCGCCCTGCAGCGGGAAACAGCGGAACTCCGTGACCGGTTGAAGGCCGCGGAGGAAGAGCTGGAGCGCTCCCGCAGGCGGCTCACCACCACGGCTGCCGAGGCAAAGCAGGCTGCACGGGCAGCGGACAAAGCCGGGCGGACGGCCATGCTGGCGCAGGAGCGGGTCCTCCGGCTGGGCAACACGCGGGGCTGATTCCGGGAATTGTCAGACCCCTCTTGCACACTGGATTTATGGAAAACCAACCCGTACAGGAATTTCACGTCACCTACTTCGATGCCGACTGCGGCCGGTCCAGGGCTGAAATTTTCGACACCCTGGCAGAGGCGCAGCGGTTCGCCAACAGGCACTGCTCCGGCGAGGACAGCTGGGCTGTCATTGATGCTGTCACCGTGGAGCACATCAAGATCGCTGCCTGACCGCCCCTAGGAGGTTATGGCTTAAAGCAGGAACCCGCACTGCCCGAATCAGGCAGTGCGGGTCCATACCGCTTATTGCAACGGTGCCCTATGGCAAGGACGTCGCCTACGCGAAGTCGGAAACCGCCGGGTCCGGGCCGATGCGGCCTTCACCGTTACCGGTGCGGTCCAGGGCGTTGATGGCCTCAACGTCCTCGGCATCCAGGGAGACCTCCAGCGCCGCGAAGTTTTCACGGATCCGTGACTCGGTGACTGACTTGGGGATCACCACGTTGCCGATGGCGAGGTGCCAGGCGATGACCACCTGGGCGGGGGTGGCCTGGTGCTTGGCGGCGATTCGCGCCACCGTTTCGTCCTCGAGCAGCTCACCGCCCTGCCCCAGCGGCGACCACGCCTGCGTCAGGATGCCCTTCGAGGCCCCGAATTCGCGCAGCTCACGCTGGCTGAAGTACGGGTGCAGCTCGATCTGGTGGATGGCCGGGGCTACACCTGTTTCATCGATCAAACGCTGCAGGCCTTCCACGGTGAAGTTGGAAACGCCGATGGACTTGACCCGGCCGCGCTTCTGGAGTTCGATCAGCGCCTTCCAGGTGTCCACGTACTTGTCCTGCTTGGGCTGCATCCAGTGGATGAGGTACAGGTCCAGGGTCTCCAGGCCAAGCCTGTCCATCGATTCCTCGAAGGCAGCCAGGGTGGACTCGTAGCCCTGGTCCGAGTTCCACAGTTTGGTGGTGATGAAGATCTGCTCCGGGGACAGGCCGGAGCTGGCGATGGCACGGCCCACTCCCGCTTCGTTGCCGTAGATCTTTGCGGTATCGATGTGGCGGAAGCCGGCTTCGAACGCCTGGCGGACTACCTTTTCAGCCACTCCGTCCTCAACCTGCCACACGCCGTAGCCGAGCTGGGGAATCGTGTTTCCGTCATTGAAAGTCAGTGTAGGTGAAGAAGTCATGGATTTATCCTGCCAAATAATCCACCCTGCGCCGGCGCATTCGGGCCCTGCTAAGCCACACGCTTAACGGGGAATTTCCCGGCTTAACGGGGAATAATCCGGCCGTGCAGCTAGGAGGCCTCCTCATGGAGGTGCCTCTCGGCGTCGGACACCTGCTGGTAAACGGCCTCCGCACGGCGGCGCACGGACGCGGCCCCTACCGGCACGGGCCCGACGGCGAGCCGCAGCATTGCCGCCGCTTCAGCGGTGGTGGCCAGCGAATTGCCCGCCTTGGACAACGCCCGGTGAACGCCGGAAAGGGCAGCCGGGATGTCCAGCCCCTCGCTGGGTGAGCGGCGCTGCGCTTCCACGCAGACAGCCCTCACCCGGTCCAGGAGCGCGGCCAGTTCGTTGGCGATCTCCACCAGCTCCTCGTACAGCTGGTCGTCCTCCACGCCTTCTAGCACCTGGTGGAAGCGGTCCAGTCCCCGATGGAAGCGGTCGTGCGCCCTGCGCCACAGCCCCTTCCCCAGTTCCGCGTCGTCCTTGCGCCCCTGCCTGGCAGCGCTGAAAAAGCCCAAGCGCAACCTACAGATACTGTCCGGGACCGTGGTCCGGGTCGTTCTGCTGCCCAGGGCGTCCCGGAGCGCCGGGCCGGGGACCGGCGGGAGCACGCTGGGGCTCGCCGTTCTCGCCGATCACCACGCCCGGGGCGATCATTGTGCCAGGCGGAAGCTGGCGCAACTGCATCTGCGCGGCTGCGTGCTCGCGGGCTGCGTGCTGGGCAGCGATGGCTGTCTGGATGCCGTGGAACAGCCCTTCCAGCCAGCCCACCAGCTGCGCCTGCGCAATGCGGAGCTCTGCGTCGGAGGGTGTGGCCTCGTCGGAGAAGGGAAGGCTGATCCGGTCCAGTTCCTCCACCAGCTCGGGCGCCAGCCCGTCTTCCAGCTCCTTGATGGAGCGCTCATGGATTTCGGCCAGCCTGCCCCGGGCTGCGTCATCCAGCGGGGCGGACTTCACCTCCTCCAGGAGCTGCCGGATCATGGTGCCGATCCGCATTACCTTGGCTGGTTCGTCCACCAGGTCCTGCAGGCTGCTGCCCTTGGGCTTGGTGCCGTCCGGCTGGGCCGCCGGCACCGGCGGCTGGCTGTCGTCGATGGTGGTGCCTTCTACCGGGAGGTCCTCAGGTGCCTGAGTGTCTTTCGGATCGCTCATGGGTTCATACTCTCACGTGGAATCCGTCCGAACGCCACTCGATGAAGCCGCCTGACGGTTGTCCGCTGCGGGCTCAATCAGCAGCACCTGCCCTGCGGGTTGGCGTCCTGGCGGTCTGTCCGGTCGCGCCAGAACTCCCGCTCACTGAGTGGCGGTTCCTTGTGGCCGGCCTCCCGGTGGTGTTCCAGGTATTTGGTGTAGGCGTCGGCACCCATGACGCCGCCCAGGTACCGTGCGAACCCCTTGAACCCGTTGGAGAGCGCTGCAAGTCCGGTGCTCATCAGTGGTGTCCTGCCCGCTCGAAGCGCAGGTTGGCCGGAACCTTTTCCCATTCCGCCAGCAGCTCACGCTCGGCACGGGTGGGAATGAGCCCGGCGGGAGCGAAGACGCGCGACGGGAGGGCCGGGTCTTCGTTGTCCTTGGTGGGAACGCCGGCCGCCCTGTTCCGGAACGCCCGGACGGTGGCGAGCAACGCCGTCGCAATGACAATGATGCTCAGGACCACGAAGATCACCGAGAGCCAGCCCTGGATGGCGGTATTGCGAACCACGGCCTCCATGGCCACTACGGTCTTGGCGCTGCCGAACTCGGTCTTCCCCTCGGCAAGGGCCTTGCTGAAGGCGGCGTTGTTGGCGAAGTAGCCTACGGCGGGGGTCGGGGAGAAGATCTTCTGGTAGCTCGCGGTGATGGTGACCACCGCGGCGAAGGCCAGCGGCAGCGCGACGATCCACAGGTATTTGAAGGTTCCGCGCTTGGCTGCGATGGCCAGGCACACGGACAGGGCGATGGCCGCCAGCAGCTGGTTGGCGATGCCGAACAGCGGGAACAGTGTATTGATGCCGCCCAGCGGATCGGTCACGCCCATCAGCAGCACCGCGCCCCAGGCACCCACCATGATCGCCGTGCAGAGCCAGGCTCCGGGCCGCCAGGAGGCTTCCTTGAACTTGGGGACGAAGTTGCCGATGGAGTCCTGCAGCATGAACCGCGCCACGCGCGTGCCGGCGTCCACTGCCGTCAGGATGAACAGGGCTTCGAACATGATGGCGAAGTGGTACCAGAACGCCATCATGGCGGTGCCGCCAATGAACTGCTGCATGATGTGTGCGAGGCCCACGGCGAGGGTGGGAGCGCCGCCGGTGCGCGAGACGATGCTTTCCTCGCCCACGTTGGCTGCCGTCTGGGACAGGAATTCCGGAGTGAGGTTCACGCCGCTCAGGCCCAGGCTGTTGACCCACGTGGCGGCCGTTTCCACTGTTCCGCCTGTCAGTGCGGTGGGCGAGTTCATGGCGAAGTACAGGCCACGGTCAATCGAGATGGCGGCAACCAGGGCCATGATGGCCACGAACGATTCCATCAGCATTCCGCCGTAGCCGATGAAGCGCGTCTGGCGTTCCTTCTCCACGAGTTTTGGCGTGGTGCCGGAGGAGATGAGGGCGTGGAAGCCGGACAGCGCGCCACAGGCGATGGTGACGAAGAGGAAGGGGAAGAGGGATCCGGGGAACACGGGCCCGTTGTCCCTGCTGGCGAATTCGCTGAAGGCCGGCACGGTGATTTCCGGGCGGACAACGATGATGGCCAGCGCGAGCATCACGATCACGCCGATTTTCATGAATGTGGAGAGGTAGTCCCGGGGTGCCAGGAGCAGCCACACGGGCAGGATCGCGGCGATGAAGCCGTAAACGATCAGGCCCCAGGCGATGGTCACCTTGTCCAGGCTGAAGATGTCCGCGCCCCACGGGGTTTCTGCCACGATGCCGCCGCCGATAATGGCTGCCATCAGCAGCACGAAACCGATCAGTGAAACTTCCATCACCTTGCCGGGCCGGAGGTAGCGAAGGTAGATGCCCATGAACAGGGCGATGGGGATGGTCAGGCTGACGGAGAACACGCCCCAGGGGCTTTCACCCAGGGCATTGACGACGACGAGCGCGAGGATGGCGACGATGATCACCATGATGAGCAGGGTGGCGATGAGGGCCGCAGTGCCGCCGATGACGCCGAGTTCCTCACGGGCCATCTGGCCCAGGGAACGTCCGCCGCGGCGCATCGAGAAGAACATCACCAGATAGTCCTGAACGGCGCCGGCGAGAACGACGCCGATGATGATCCAGATGGTGCCGGGAAGGTAGCCCATCTGGGCTGCAAGCACGGGGCCAACCAGGGGCCCGGCGCCGGCGATGGCGGCAAAGTGGTGGCCGAACAGGACGTTGCGGTCCGTCCGGACATAATCCTTGCCGTCGGCCTTGTACTCGGCGGGGGTGGCCCGGCGGTCATCCGGCCGGGTGATGTACCGCTCGATTACCTTGGAATAGAAACGGTAGCCAATCAGGTAGGTGCACACCGATGCGAACACGAACCAGATCGCATTGACGGTCTCCCCGCGGATGATGGCGAGCATGAACCACGCCACGCCGCCGAGCAGGGCGATGGCTGCCCACAAGGCGATTTTGCCGGGCGTCCACTTCCTCTCCTCTGCCTCCCGGGCATTCTCATCCACGGCGGCAGGGGGAAGGGCCTGATCTGTGGCCACAGCACCCTCCCTCCGGAATGAACCGTTCCGATCATCGCGCGTTCCGGCCATGTCTCCTCCTTGAGTGGGTGCAGGTCTCCCCTTACTAAGGCACCTTACCAACGCCGGTTGCAGATGGGGATGGGTTGCGCCGCCCGCCGCCGGCCGGTGCGGCGAACGGCAGCCACGGGGCGCCGAACGACCCCGCAGGTGTGTGGTTCTGCCCTAGCCAACCAGCCCTCTGCGGGACATCGGGAGCACAGCCCGCGTACAGATCCACGCGAGCGCCGATCCCGTGAGCGGGACGGCCAGCACGAGCGCCAGCAGGTGCAGCCAGGGGATCTCGACGGCTGTCCTCATGTCCGTCGAGGCCACAATAAGCACCGCGGGCACCGCTCCGGCGATGGTACCGAGAGCGGCCCCAAGACCGGAGGTGAGCAGTGCCTGCGCCGCAGCGAGCCCCTTCCGAAGACGGGGTGAGGCCCCCACTCCGGCAAGGGTCACATGGTCGTTCCGGGCGTCAGCCAGTGCCAGGCCGGTGGTGATGCCGGCGGCGCTGAGCGTCATCACTGCGCTCGCAGCCACGATCAACCAGAACATCCACTGGTTGTCCTGTGAGACTCCCGGCTCCGCCCAGAACCCGGCACCTGGCTGCTTGTAAACAGCTGCCACTGCCGCGGCCGCCGCGTCAGCTTCGGCGGCTGACGGCCGCCGGTCCAGCTGGACCAGCAGCTCGGCCGGTTCAGCCCGCAGGTCCAACCGTTCCGCCGTCTCCGGCGAAACAAAGCCGTAGTAAGGCACCGCTTCACGTGGTTCCACTGCCATCGCGGGCAAGGAGGTGCTGCTGACCGTCCGGTGGACCATCGAGCCGTCCGACGGCGACTGCAGCTGGGTGCGGACGTCCTGTCCCCGCAGCACAACTTTTCCGTCCTGGACAAAGACCGGATTAGTCACCACCATGCCACCGGCATCCAGCACCCGAAGGGCTTCGGCGCCTGCTTCCGTGCCCAGCATCATCCGGATGTCCTCGGCATCTCCCACCACGATTCCCCTCGGCGAACCGGACTCACGGATCATGGAGCCGCGGCAGCGCCAGTCTTTAGGGTCCACAACCCTCCGCTGCGGCGTCATCGGACATTCATGCTCCTCCGGGACAGCCAGGGAATAGAGGATGCAGTTCGAATTTTCTGTCCGCACGGGGACCGTCATGTCCACCTCGGGGCCAAATTCGCAGTCAATCGGTGCCGGCGCCGTGATGACCCTGGTCCAGGCAACCGCGCCGACCGCCTTCCCGACGCGGGACGAGAGCTCAGCCGGGTCCACTTTCATCGGCGGCTGGCTGCTGCCGTCCGCGGGGAGCGGGGCGTCCATCACCAACGGAAGGCGCGCCTGGTTTTCCAGGGCAGTCCACCAATGGTTGTCCCGCATCCAGGTTTGCTGGGTGGCCGACAGCACCAGGCCGGCGCTGGCCAGCGTGGCCGCGGCCAGCACCGCGGCCACTGCCGGGACGGTCCGTCCGCGGTTTCGGGCCGAGTCCCGGGCCGCCATCCTGAGGGGCAGGGACAACCATTGCGTCCGGGATGTCAGGCGGACGATCAGCCAACCCGTCAGCAGCACCAGCGCAGCCACGGCCAGCACTGCCCCGCCGACCAGCAGCGTGGCCACCAGTGGAAGCTGTTCTGCCTGCCGGTCCGGGTCCTTCGCTGACTGGCCCAGCAACCAGCCGGCGGCCAGCAGCCCAACGGCCGTCACCAGCAGCACCACCCCTGTGATACTCGTCCGCTTTCCCTTTCCGGCGGGAGCGCGCCCGGACTTGAGGGCACCGAGCAACGCCTGGCGGGCTACCTGGCCGGCAGGAGCCACCGCGGCGAGGATGCAGGCGGCCAGTCCCATGAGCATTGCAACCGACGTCAGCAGTATGTCCGGGTGCAGTCCTGCCAGCCGGGCGGAGCCTGTAGCCCGGACCCAGAGCACGACGACGGCGGCCGCCCCGAGTCCCATGCCTGCGCCTGCCATGACGGCAATGGCACCGAGCCACAAGCCGGCCGCCGTTACGACGGCACGGACAGTGGGCGTCTCAGCCCCCGATGCAGCCAACAGCGCGAGTTCCCGCACTTGCCTCTTGGCGCCCACCGCGAAGGCCGCACCGGCAAGCAGGCCAACCTCCAGGAGGGCAAGGGCTCCGAGCAGGCCGAAGGAAGCGTAGAGGGTCAGCGCTTCCGTCGACTCGTACCTGGGCTGTGCACCACTGACCACCCGCTGGTCCAGGGGCGGTGGATCAAGCACCACGCTGCGGGAAAGCACCGCGACACCCTGGCGGTTGGCCGCCCGGACCTGCTGCCAGCTGACGGGCTCCGGTCCCACCAGGTAGTAGGACACCGACTGGGGCAGCTCACGCTCCCGGCCCAGGACAGCAGGCGCCACTTGCCCGGGCTGAACGTACAGGAAGCTGTTGTTGTCGGAGGCGTCCGCGTCACGAAGGGTGCCCACCGGCACAAACGTTCCTGCCGACGTCGTAAATTCCTCCCCGAGCTGCAAGTGGAAGCGTTCCAGCAGCCCACGCGATACCAGGACTTCCTGGCTGGATTCGGGAGCGCGGCCATCGAGGAGGGTGAACTTGCCTGTGAACGCGGGATTCAGCGCGTCCACCTGCACGCCGTTCAGCGACACCAACGCTTCCCCAACGGTGGAGGTGAGCTGCAGTTGGCGCATCGGCAGCACATCGTAGCCTTCGGGAAGCAATTCTTCAGGCGGCGTGGCGATGAAGTCGGGGTCCGCATTCCCTGTGCTGGACGCCACCACGACGTCGTTCAGCGGGTCCTGGATCGATTCGGCGTTGACCGACGCCAAGGCACTGAACCGCGCCTGCGCGTTGCCCAGTTCGTACCGGACGATCTCCTCCGGCGTGCGCTGCGAGCTCTGGTACAACGTGGCAGCCCCGGTCATTCCGGCCACCGGCAGCATGATCAGCAGCACGATCAGGAACGACCGTCCCCGGTGCCGCCGGATGTCCCGCCGGGCCATCCGCAGGGCAACCCGGAAACTGCTCCGGCGCCCTCCCGGCGCCGGAGTGAGGTCCAGGGGCATCAGTGGCCGGCCTGCGAGAGCAGCAGTGCAGGATCATGCATGGCGGTCGCCTGGTCCACGATCCTCCCGTCGCGGAGGAACACCACCCGGTCGGCCCAGGCCGCGTGCCTCGCTTCGTGGGTGACCAGCATGACGGCCGCGCCCGCATCAGCCCGCGAACGCAGCACCTCCATGACTCCCTGGCCCGTGGTCGAATCCAGTGCGCCCGTTGGCTCGTCGGCGAGGATCAGGCGCCGCTTCCCCACCACGGCCCGCGCGATGGCCACCCGCTGCTGCTGGCCACCGGACATCTGGTCCATGAAGCGGTCCGCGAGTTCCGGAATTCCCACCTGGCGGAGGGCATCCGCCGCCTGCCTCTGGGCCTTCTTTGAAGCGGTGCCGTCCAGTTCCAGGGGCAGCGCCACGTTTTCGGCGGCGGTCAGCGTGGGAACCAGGTTGAAGTCCTGGAAAACGTATCCCACCGCACGCCGGCGCAGCCGGGCCAGCTCGTTGAGACCCAACGCGGCCAGGGGGGTTGACTCCACAAAGACCGCGCCCGACGTCGGCCGGTCCAGTCCCCCGGCCAGGGCAAGGAGCGAGGACTTTCCCGAGCCCGACGGTCCCATGACCGCAACAAACTCGCCTGCGCCGATGGCAAGGTCCACGTCCCGAAGCGCGGCCACGGCCGTCGCGCCTTCCCCGAACGTCCTGCTGACCTTCGCGAGTTCCAGGACCTGCTGCGGCCCCCGGACGCTCACCGGCGGCTGTCCGCGTTGAGCGGGGTGGCGTCTTCCGTGACCCCGTTGGACGTTTTGCGTGCCGCACCCGAGCCGGCTGACTGCGCCTGCTGGACCATCCGGGCCTCGCAGAGGTCCAGCCAGCGGACCTCTGCCTCCGTTTGGAAGATGAGGGAGTCAAGGACCAGCAGCCATGCCGTATCACCGCTGCGCTGGCTGGCCGCCGTGTCCCTGCGGGCCTTGGTGTAGTCCTGCAGGGACCTGATTGACGCCACCCGCTGGGCCTGGATGATCGACTGGACGTCCACCCCCGGGAGGGTGACGGCGAGCGCCAGCTTGATGGCGAGCTCGTTCCGCGGCGGGTTGGTGCGCTCCACCGGCGCGGCGAACCAGCTCTGCACCTCCGCCTTGCCCGCAGCCGTGATGCTGTACACCACGTGGCCCTCGCCGTCGTCGCCCTCCTTGGCAACGAGGCCGTCCCGCTCGAGCCGGTCCAACGTGGTGTAGACCTGGCCGATGTTGAGCGGCCAGGTGGCGCCGGTCCGGTTTTCGAACTCGACCCGCAG
>NZ_JARHXQ010000320.1:0-447 GCF_029222765.1 Arthrobacter sp. Cr_A7
TCATCCACCTGGCCCTGAACCGGAAGACCGGGCTGCGCTAAGCAGGGCCTCTCCACAGTGAGCCCCGCGAAAGATCCCGGCGGCCCGGGCTGCGCCTACTGGCTCTGCGGCAGGTCCTGGAGTTCTTCCTGGCCCACGCAGTTCCGGATGGCCGGCACCTTCCCGGCCGCCGTTGCGAGGTCTGCCAGCACCGTGGCGGAGCTGATCTTGTCCGGGTCCATCAGGATCTCGGTAGCAGGTTCACGGCCGTAGGTGGTCAGGGTCCACACCGGGTCGCCTTCCTTGATGACCCAGTCGATGCCATTGACTGTCACGCAGCGGTCGGTGGTGGGGCCGGGAACGTTGACGCCGCAGCGAAGGATGACCAGGGACGGGTCCCCCCAGGCCGCGGTGGCCTGGCTGTTGGTCTTGCGCAGGCGGGCGTCCCCGATCGCGTCCGGCAGTGCC
>NZ_JARHXQ010000321.1:0-7320 GCF_029222765.1 Arthrobacter sp. Cr_A7
TCATTTCGCGGGCTGGTGGGGACCTAGAACCCCGAGGTACCCGCGAACACCTGGATGAACGCGAAGAAGATGGTGGCGATGACGGCCACGTAAAGAAGCGCGGTAATGATCCAGCCGGAGTCAGCCAGGACGCGGGCAGCACCTGCGGGGACGGGAATGACGCCCGCGGTGACGTTCCGGATGGTCACCCAGACGAAGAGCGGAATCATGGCCGCCCAGACGATCATGCAGAACGGGCACAGGATGTGGATGTCGTAGAGGGCCTGGGACCACAGCCACACCACGAAGGCAAAGCCCAGCGTGACGCCTGTCTGCAGTCCCACCCAGAACCAGCGGGCAAAAGTGGCCCCGGACAGCAGTGCCATGCCCACGGTGATAATGACGGCGAACGCCACGATGCCAATGAACATGTTGGGGAAACCGAACAGCGAACTCTGCCAGGTTTTCATGACATCCCCGCAGGAGATCCAGGGATTAACGTCGCACACGGTGGTGTGGTTGGGGTCCTGCAGCACGGCGAGTTTTTCCAGGACCAGGGTCCCGGAGGCGAGCCAGCCCACAACGCCGGTGATCACCAGCAGCCAGCCGAAGGGGCGGTTGCGGGCCATGGTGGGGACGGACGCGGGAGTGCTGTCCGTGGCGAGGGTCCGGTCGGCGGCGTGGGTGTCGCTGGCGGGGGAGATGCTGGGCATTGGTGTGGCGTCCTTTTCGTCCGGTGCTCCTAGCCCGATTGTAACGCCGGAGGCTGGAAGCCATCCCCAGGCAAAAAGGAGAACGGGCCCCGCCTCCACCGTGATTTAGTCCGGGTATGAGAGAATAAACATGGCTGGAAGCCGATCCACATTCGGACTCCGGTCCGGTGGCTTGTTCTCAAGACCGCCAATGACGAGCAGGGCAGGCTTCGGAGTGCTTCCGATGCACACTCCCGCGACTCCATTGGGCGGCACCTGGTTGTAGCAACGCAGAACAACGGGTTTCAGGACATCCCACCGGCTCCCACGGGCTGCCGCACCCCACCGCCGGTGCGAACCTGGGAGTATCCACTTGACTTCTGTCAACGCCTGCGGGTTTTGACAATATGTGCCCCAATGGGTGCCGGATGTGGCGGTACGTCAGGGGCAGGAGCGCTGCTGCATATGGAAAATGAACAAGAATTGGCCGTTAACGATGATGCCGCGGCGGCCGAGGAGTCCGCTGTTGCACCCAAGAAGGCTGTCAGGACGCGCCGGAAGGCCGCGCCGAAGGTCGAGGACGTCGTAGACGGGCCGGTGGGCGACGGCCCCGCAGAAAATGCCACGGCGGAGAACGTTGAAGCTGCCGCCGCAGAAACCAAGGCGCCGGCCCGGCGTACCCGGGCCCGCAAGAAAGTGGAAGCTGACGAACCGCTTCCCGCCTTCGCCGACGAAGCAACGGGCACCGGGGCTCCCGCCGGAGTTACGGCCCCTGCCGAAGAGGGTGCACCGTCCGCAACTGCCCCCGAAGCGGAAGCGGAAGCCGAAACCAAGCCGGTCCGCCGCCGTGTCGCCACCCGCAAAACCTCCGCACCCGCGGTGGAAACTCAAGCCCCGGCTGAAGCTGCAGCCCCCGAAGCTGCAACCGCTGAAGCGGCAGCCACCGAAGCGGTTTCCGCCGGGCAGGAAGCCCCGGCCGCAGCCGGCGACGTGGCGGAAACCCCTGACACCGCCGCAGCAGTGGACGCGCCTGCCGGGGCAACCCCGGCAGCGGAGACCCCGGCGGAAGCAGCCGTAACGCCGGAAGCGGCCCAGACGCCGTCGGCCGCAACGCCTGAAGCCGCCGCTCCCCAAGCCCAAACCGAGGAAGAAAGCAACGCAACCGCCACCGGTGCTGCTCCCAGCCCCTTCGGCTCGCTCTTCCTGGAACCCGCTTCCCCCACGTCCGTGCTGTTCCAGGCCCCGGACCTCAGCACGGTGGTGCGCCCCGCCTCCCCCGCCGCGGCAGCCGCCGAAGAGCCGGAAGAGGACGACGCCGAAGAAGGCGACGCAGAGGATTCCGCGGGCCGCCGCAGGCGCCGCAGCCGTGGCCGCCGAAACCGCGGCCGCCTTGATGACCGCGATGCAGAGGCAGGCGCTGAGGGCGACGACGAAACGGCCGAGGATGCCGACGAAGAGCAGGCCGGGCAGCTGGAAGAGGGCGTCACGTCGCGCCGCCGCCGTCGCCGCCGCCGTGGGGACCAGGACCTGGAACTGACCGGCGGCGGGGATGACGACCCGCCCAACACCGTGACCCGCGTCCGCGCGCCCCGCGTTGCCACCGAACCGGCCGTCAGCAACCGGGTCACCAGCGTCAAGGGTTCCACCAGGCTGGAGGCGAAGAAGCAGCGCCGCCGCGAGTCCCGCGATACCGGCCGCCGCCGCACCGTGATCACCGAGGCCGAGTTCCTGGCCCGCCGCGAGTCCGTTGACCGGCAAATGATTGTCCGGCAGCGCGACGACAGAATCCAGATTGCGGTCCTTGAGGACGGCGTCCTGGCGGAACACTTCGTGTCCAAGACGCAGCAGGATTCGCTCATCGGCAACGTCTACCTCGGCAAGGTCCAGAATGTCCTGCCCTCCATGGAGGCTGCCTTTGTTGACATCGGACGCGGCCGCAACGCCGTCCTGTACGCCGGCGAGGTGAACTGGGAGGCCGTCAACCTCGAAGGCAAGCAGCGCCGCATCGAAAACGCCCTCAAGTCCGGCGACACCGTCCTGGTCCAGGTCACCAAGGACCCGGTGGGCCACAAGGGTGCACGCCTGACCAGCCAGATCTCGCTGCCCGGCCGCTACCTCGTGTACGTGCCCGGCGGCTCCATGACAGGCATCTCCCGCAAGCTGCCCGACGTCGAACGCAACCGCCTCAAGCGCATCCTCAAGGACCGCCTTCCGGAGCACGCGGGCGTCATTGTCCGCACAGCCGCCGAGGGAGCGTCCGAGGAAGAGCTGACGCACGACATCAACCGTCTGCGGGCCCAGTGGGAAGGCATCGAAAGCCAGTCCACCTCCACCAAGGTCCTGGCGCCGGAACTGCTCTATGGCGAACCGGACCTCACCATCAAGGTGGTCCGTGACGTCTTCAACGAGGACTTCTCCAAGCTGATTGTTTCCGGCGAGGAAGCCTGGGACACCATCGAGGCCTACGTCACCTACGTGGCGCCGGACCTCGTGGGCCGCCTCGAGAAGTGGACCAAGGACCAGGACATCTTCGCGGCCTGGCGGATCGACGAGCAGATCCACAAGGCCCTGGAACGCAAGGTGTTCCTGCCCTCCGGCGGTTCGCTGGTCATCGACCGCACCGAAGCCATGACCGTGGTGGACGTCAACACCGGCAAGTTCACCGGCAGCGGCGGCAACCTCGAAGAAACCGTCACGAAGAACAACCTTGAAGCGGCCGAGGAAGTTGTACGGCAGCTCCGGCTGCGCGACATCGGCGGCATCATCGTCATCGACTTCATCGACATGGTGCTGGAGTCCAACCGGGACCTGGTGCTGCGCCGGCTGGTGGAGTGCCTGGGCCGTGACCGTACCAAGCACCAGGTTGCCGAGGTCACCTCGCTGGGCCTGGTCCAAATGACGCGCAAGCGCATGGGCACCGGGCTCCTGGAGGTCTTCGGTGAGCAGTGTGAGGCGTGCGCCGGGCGCGGCGTGGTCACCCACGACGATCCCGTGGAGCACCGACGCGCCAACATCGTTGCCGCCGAGCACCACGTGCAGCGTGCCGACAGCCGGCCTGAAGCCCGTGCTGAAGGACACCGCAACGAAGGCCAGCGGACCGACAGCACCCAGCCCGGTGTCCGTCCCGACCGCAAGCGGCGGCGCGGACGCGGCGGCCAGCAGCCTGACGTTGCCCCGGCGGCCGCGGCCGTACACGTGCACACGGTCCACCCGGACCCGTCAGACGCCGAACGCCACGCCAAGGCGGAAGCAACCCGACTGGCCCTCGCCAACATCGCTGCAGCAGCCCACGCGGCCCACCTGCACGACGATGAAGTTGCGGCTGCCCGCCAGGCACAGCCGGCCCAGCAGGCAGCGCCGGTCGAGGCGGACAAGCACGACGCCGATGCCTCCTCCCGTCCCGCCGCTGTCCTGACGTTTGGCGGTGAGAAGGTCGCCCTGCCGTTCGTCGAGCACGCGGAAGAACAGCAGGCGCAACCTGCCCTCACCCTCGACCGGCTCGCTGAAGCCTTTGCGCACCTCGGTGAGCCCGCTCCGGCTGCCGAGGCTCCGGCAGAACAGCCGGAAGCTGCGGTTTCGGCATCGGCAGCTCCGGCACCGGTAGTTTCGGCACCGGCAGTTTCGGAACCGGCCAAGGCCGGGCAGCCGTCCGCCGCCGCAACCGTTGAGAAGGACTGGTCGGACCACACCGTGGAGCAGTCACGGCAGCGGAGGCCACGGCGCAACCGCAGCGCCAGCCGTGCCCAGGGGGCTGCCAACGAGACGTCCGTCCAGCACCACGAGAGCGTCCCCGCAGCCAGTGCAGGCCACTCGCATGCCGCGAAGGCGCCGGAACCGGCTGCCGCCTCCGGTGCGGACACTGCAGGCGCCAAGCAGGCCGAGGCTCCGATCATCCTCGGTGTGGGAGTTCCTGCTTCCGAGCTCTAACCGCAGGCAGCACAAACAAAAACCCGGATGCCCGGAATCGCCCTCACGGCCGGTTCCGGGCATCCGGCGTTAACAGTGTTTCGGCCCGGACCAGGTTCCAGAAGCAGCGGCACGTCACCTTCGGTGCGTCGGCGGCAAAACGGCTAGGCTGGGGAACCGACACGGGGTGCCGCGCGAAGGGCCGGCTGAGATCCACACCCGTTGAACCTGTCCGGCTAGTACCGGCGAAGGGATGTCTCTTGTCTTCGACTCTTGCAATGCCCGCGGAAGCTCTCCAGTCCACTCCTGTCCTGCCGGATTCCGGCCGGGACCTGCCCCGTGTCCTGTCCATTGCGGGTTCGGACCCCTCCGGTGGAGCGGGTATCCAGGCGGACCTCAAAAGTATTGCCGCGCACGGCGGGTACGGCATGGCTGCCATCACAGCCCTCACGGCACAGAACACCCGCGGCGTGGAAGCCGTCCACGTCCCGCCGGCTTCCTTCCTGGCCAGCCAGCTGGACGCCATCAGTGACGACATCACCATCGACGCCGTGAAAATCGGCATGCTTGGGGACGCCGCCGTCATCGGGGTGGTCCGGGTATGGCTCGAAAAGGTGCGGCCCGCCGTCGTGGTCCTCGACCCGGTGATGGTCGCCACCAGCGGCGACCGGCTGCTGCAGGAATCAGCTGAGGCTGCGCTCCGCGACCTGCTGCCGCTCGCCCATCTCCTCACGCCCAACCTGGCCGAGCTCGCCATGCTGGTGGGCGAAAGCCCGCAGGATTCCTGGGAAGGCGCGCTCGATCAGGGGAAGCGCCTGGCAGCTGCCACCGGGACCACCGTGCTGGTGAAGGGAGGCCACCTGGCCGGGGCCGAATGCCCGGACGCGCTGGTCAACATGAACGGATTGCTGGGAGCAGAAGTCATCCAGGTGCCGGGGGAGCGGGTGGCCACCCCCAACAGTCACGGCACCGGCTGTTCGCTCTCCTCGGCGATGGCCACTGTCCAGGCGCGGCTGGGGGACTGGGAGGCATCGCTGCGGGAAGTGAAGCCATGGCTGGCAGGCGCGTTGGAAGCCTCCGGACGCCTGGACGTGGGAACAGGGAACGGGCCGGTCCACCATTTCCACCACCTGCGCCCCGTCCCGCCCGCCGGAGGATTCGCGGCGCGGCTGCGGGCCGAAGCCGACGAGGACCTCAAGGCGATCTACGGGCTGGACTTCATCCGCGGACTGGCCTCCGGAAGCCTCCCCGAAAAGGAGTTTGCCTACTACCTGGCCCAGGACGCCATCTACCTCAACGGCTACTCCCGCGTCCTGGCACGGGCAAGTGCCCTGGCACCCACCGAAACGGAGCAGGTGTTCTGGGCTGCCTCCGCGCGGCAGTGCCTGGAAGTGGAGTCGGAACTGCACAGGTCCTGGCTGAGCACCCGCCCCGTCCAGGCGAAACTGGGTCCGGTCACCAAGTCCTACGTGGACCACCTGACGGCTGCATCGGCGTCGGGCAGCTATGCAGTGCTCGCGGCCGCCGTCCTTCCCTGCTTCTGGCTGTACGCCGAGGTGGGCAAAACACTCCATGCCCGGTTTGTCGCCGCGGGCGAACCGGCAGCGCACCCCTATGCTGACTGGCTCCGCACCTACGCCGACGATGAATTCGCCGAAGCAACCCGCACGGCCATCACCATCGTGGACGGGGCCGGGCGGAACGCCTCGGATGCCGAGCGGGCGGCGATGGTCACCGCCTTCCGGCAGTCCTGCCGCCTGGAAGTGGACTTCTTCGACGCGCCGCGCCTCCACTCCTGACCGGCGGGCGGGCGCCCTGCCGGTAGTATGGTTGGGCGCGGTCCCGCCGCCGGGTTGGCCTGTGGTTCCTATCACAGCCAACGCGCCGGAACCAGCCTCATTTGCGGCCGAAGACGAAATTAGCGTAGTCTAGTTCTTCGGTGCTTACGCCAACACTTGGGTTATGACCCCTTCGGGGATAGCTCACGGATTCCCCCGGGGAATCCACGGCGTTGAGGCACAGCGGAAACCCAGCCAATTCAGAGCCGGGCACCGCACGCAAATTTAGTAATAAACGTCGAGAGAAGTGAGTTCCCAAGTGGTGTACGCGATTGTCCGCGCAGGCGGCCGCCAAGAGAAGGTTTCCGTTGGAGACTTCGTTACCCTGAACCGCGTCGCCGGTGGAGCTGGCAGCACCATTGAGCTGCCCGCGCTGCTCCTGGTAGACGGTGACAAGGTCACCTCCGCCGCTGCTGACCTGGCCAAGGTGACCGTCACGGCTGAAATCCTCCAGGACCTCCGCGGTCCTAAGATTGTCATCCAGAAGTTCAAGAACAAGACCGGTTACAAGAAGCGCCAGGGTCACCGTCAGGAACTGACCAAGGTCAAGATCACTGGCATTCAGTAACCACCGGTTACTGTTCAGGTTTTTCAGCAGATTCCCCAGAATTTAGAGGCAGGCATTTCAGATGGCACATAAAAAGGGCGCGAGCTCCACTCGCAACGGTCGTGACTCCAACGCTCAGTACCTCGGCGTCAAGCGCTTCGGCGGCCAGGTAGTTTCCGCAGGCGAGATCATCGTCCGCCAGCGTGGCACCCACTTCCACCCGGGCGCCGGCGTTGGCCGTGGCGGCGACGACACCCTGTTCGCACTGACCCCGGGAGCCGTTGAATTCGGTACCCGCCGCGGTCGTCGCGTCGTCAACATCGTTGCTGCTGCAGCTGCAGAGTAACAACAGATTCCA
>NZ_JARHXQ010000322.1:0-10054 GCF_029222765.1 Arthrobacter sp. Cr_A7
TCCAACGGCGGGTCTGGTGTCCAAAGTGGACGCCGCTGTCAAGCAGCTGGCGCATAGTTACGACGGGCATGCCGACGCTCCTTCCGGCAGGTCATTCATGAGAGAGCCCGGAGGCTTCTTACCCTGCCAATAGTTGACGGTTGATTAGCGTGGCCCAGGCCGGGCCGTGCTCCTGGCATCCATCACGCTTCCCATCCGCGCCATATGGCACGGACCGCAGGAGGCGCGATCCTTCAGAGGCGTTGCCGGGGCTTCACCATGTGGAGGGCTGGATGCGCGTAGTCAGCTGCTGCTCCCCCACACTCCTGAATGAGATGTGCCGACGCAATCCGGACAAGGGGATGCACCGCGGGGGTGAACCACTGGGACGGGAAGCGTTGAGGGCGCAGCAAACTGCTCCACCAAGTGTACTACAGGCGCCCGTGTCCGGCGGACAGCAAACGCCCTGCCCGGGGCCTTTTCCACATAGGCCGGATCGGCCCTGCCGGCCCGGTTTTCGGGCGGCGCATGCTGGGCGGATGAAACCTTCGCTCCTCCTCGCGGCGCTCCTGCTCCTTCCCGCGTCGGTCGCCTCCACCACGCAGCCGCTGCCATCCAGCTTCTCCCCTGCCGTTCACGCGGCCGGCACGACGGCGGCAGGGGACGCGGGCGCGGCCGTGCCGGCGCCCTCGTGGAAGTGGCCGCTGGCACCCCGCCCGAAGGTTCTGCGCAATTTCGATCCCCCGCCGAAGCCTTGGCTGAGCGGGCACCGGGGCGTGGACCTGGGGGCAGGATACGACGGCGCCCCGGTCACCTCCCCTGCGGCCGGAACGGTCAGCTTCGTGGGCGTGGTGGTGGATCGGCCGGTCATCACCATTGATCACGGCAACGGGCTGCGCAGCAGTTTTGAACCGGTGGAGAGTACCCTGGCGGCGGGCAACCCGGTAGCCGCCGGACAGGTCATCGGTACCGCCCTCCCCGGGCACTGCGGGGTATCCGCCTGCATCCATTGGGGCGTCCGGCGTGGCGAGGACTATGTCAATCCCCTGCAGTTCGTGATGGACCTGCGGCCGTCCATCCTGCTGCCGCTCGGAGGTCCGCCGTAGTCCCGATGGGGGTACGGCGGCAACGGCTGCGGTCAGACGATGGCTGATATGCCGGTGATGGCCCGGCCGGTCACCAGGGTGTTGATCTCGGCGGTTCCTTCATAGGAGTAGATGGCTTCCGCATCGGCGAAGATCTTGGCCATCTCGAAGTCCGTCACGATCCCGTTGCCGCCCAGGATGCTTCGGCCGAGGGCCACGCTGTCCCGCATCCGCTCCGTGGTGAAGGCCTTGGCCAGCGCCGATTGTTCGTCCTTGGCCAGGCCGGCGTCCTCCAGCTGCGAAAGCCTGGCCATCATGCCCATGGAGCTGACGGTGTTGCCAAGGATGCGGACCAGCTGGTTCTGCACGAGCTGGAAGGAGGCCAGGGGCCTGCCGAACTGGTGGCGCTCCACGGCGTAGCGCCGGGCAACGTCGAAGGCGGCCATCTGCAGGCCAACGGCCTGCCAGGCGACGCCGAGCCGGGTGACCTTGAGGACCTTGTTGACGTCGCGGAAGCTGTTGGCGTGGGCAAGCTTGAAGAAGTCCGGCACAGTGACGTT
Organism: Arthrobacter sp. Cr_A7; assembly: GCF_029222765.1. NCBI lineage: Bacteria > Bacillati > Actinomycetota > Actinomycetes > Micrococcales > Micrococcaceae > Arthrobacter > Arthrobacter sp. Cr_A7. The sequence continues at coordinate 1,625 of NZ_JARHXQ010000322.1, forward strand.
GGTCAGGGTGATGTCGGCGTTCTGGACGGTCCGGAGCGAGATCTTGTTCTCGATCTTTGTGGCACTGAATCCTGCAAGGGTGGTGTCCACCAGGAATCCCTTGACCTGGTTGTCCTCAACATCGCGGGCGTAGATGACCACCCAGTCCGAGAAGGTGGCGTTGCCGATCCAGCGTTTGGCGCCGTTCAGGATCCAGTTGCCGCCGTCCCGCCGGGCCGTGGTGCGGGTTCCCCCGGCTACATCGCTTCCGCCCAGCGGCTCGGTGAGCCCGAAGGCGCCGGTCTTTTTCAGGGCGTAGATCTCGGGAAGCCACGCGTCCTTTTGCTCCTGGGAGGCCAGGGCTTCTATGGAGCCCGTGAACAACCCGTCGTGGACGCCCATGAAGGTCGCAATGGATGCGTCAGCGCGCGTTACTTCGGCATGGAGCAGTCCCGCAAACAGGTTTGAGTAACCCTGCCGCCGGACGGGGCTCACCAGGTCAATGTCGGCGAGCTTGGGGATGAGGTCCATGGGAAATTCGCCGCGGTTCCAGCAGTCCACGGCGATGGGCCGGACCTCCCGGGCCAGGAAGCCCCTGACTTCAGCGAGCCGGTCCTGCTCCTTCGCGCTGAGCAGCTGCTCAAAGGCGTAGAAGTCGCCGTCAGCATAGGGAAGGTCATTCACACTTGGCATGGACGTGGACATGGGTACCTCACAGGTGATCGGCGGTGACCGGCGCCCCCAGGGACGGGGCGCGGTAAGTTACTGGTCAGTAACATACCCCAGATCGACCTTCCAGCAAAGAACCGGGGAGCAAAGGAACGGCTGTGGGCATAGAAAAACCGCGGCCGAAGAGGTCGGCCGCGGTTTGGGAGGAATGTAGGGCTACTCGGACTTGAACCGAGGACCTTAGGATTATGAGTCCCGCGCTCTAACCAGCTGAGCTATAGCCCCGTGCGCCCTGCAGGTCCCGATCCGTTCGGATGTCGGCTCCAGCAGGGCAAAAACACTCTAGCAAACCCCGGAAGGGGTTTAGACCACCTTGTCTTCGAAGCCCGCGCCGCGGTACAGATCCTCGAAGGTCTGCAGAGTGCCCTGGATGCTGTGCGGCTCCACCATCTGCCGGCTGGCCTGGCCCATGGCCTCGCGCTGGTCCTTTGGAAGCTCCAGGATCTGGGTGATCTTCTTGGCGAGGTCATCGCTGTCATTCGGTGTGAAGAGGTAGCCGTTTTCACCGTCGCGCACCAGGTGTGGCAGCGCCATGGCGTCCGCCAGCACCACCGGGGTGGAGGCAGACATGGCCTCCAGGGTCACCAGCGACTGCAGCTCAGCGGTGCCGGGCATGCAGAAGAGATCAGCCTGGATGTAGGCCTTCCGCAGGTCTTCGTCGCTCGCGAGGCCAAGGAACTTCACCCGACTGCCCAGGCCGAGCCGCTGCACCAGCTCCTCCAGGGAGGCGCGCACCTCGCCGCCGCCCACGATTTCCAGGTGCACGTTCAGTTCCGGGGGCGTTTTGCCGATTGCCCTGATGAGCACGTCCACGTGCTTTTCTTCGGCGAGCCGGCCCGCGAACATGACGGTGGGGTGCGGGTGCGGCTCGATCTGCTCGCCGGGCTGGAGCTCGTAGGCGGCAGAATCGATACCGTTGGAGAGCGGCAGGACCTTCCGGAGGAATGCGTGCTCGTGCATGGCCTTGGCCGCCAGTGGTGTTGGTGTGGTGACCACGTCCGCCTTGCCCATCACCTTGCCCATGTCCTTCCAGGAGATGCGCCCGATGATGTCCTTGAACCACTGGGGAAACGGCAGGAACGGGTTGAGGTTTTCCGGCATGAAGTGGTTGGTGGCCACGATCCTGACGCCGCGCTTCACGGCTTCATACAGGACGTGCTCGCCGATCATGTAGTGGCTTTGGATGTGGACAACATCCGGCTTGACGCGGTCGAACAGCAGGCTGATTTCCTTTTTGATCTCCCAGGGAAAACAGATCCGGAAGGTTTCGTGCGTGGGCACGCTGTGGGAGCGGAGCCGGTGCACGGTGGCTTCGTCGCGGAATTCGCTAAAGCTCTTGCCCTTGCCGTTGCGGCAGGCCAGGACGTGGACGTTGTGCCCGCGGCCGGTCATTCCCTTGGCCAGGCGGTAGCCGAACTGGGCTGCGCCGTTGATGTCGGGCGGATAGGTGTCAGCAGCGATCAGGATGGTCAGCGGCGTCTGGTCGGCGGGCGTGGTCACGTGGAGAACTCCTGATGGTCACGGTGCGGACAGCGTCGACTGACTGCACGTCTGGCCTGGCATGTGGCGCCGGGGCTTCGTGGAACTGCTGGATCTGGTAGGCGGGAATGGGGCTAGTGAGACGGCCTGCCCGCGGCCTTCCGCGCGTCCTTCTTGCGCTTGGTGACCTCGGGATGGTGCCTGGAAAGGGCGATAACCCCAACGATAGCAAGGGAAGCGGCGGTTCCCATGGCAATCGCCATGACGGCGTGCACATCCGGCCGCAATTCCCCCAGGATGACGATTCCGATGGCGATCCCCACGATGGGGTCGATCACCGTCAGTCCGGCGATCACCAGGTCCGGCGGACCCGAGGAGTATGCGCTTTGGACGAACCAGGACCCCAGCCCGCCGGCGGCAACGAGTGCCACCACGGAGTACCACTGCACGTTCAGCAGGAAGAGGCCGTTGGGATCCAGCATGTGCTTGCCGATGATCCGGGTGAGGACGGCCACGAAGCCAAAGAGGACTCCGGCGCCCAGGATATAGACGAAAGCGTTGATCCGGTGCTTGAACATAACGGCCAAAGTGCCGAAGAGCCCGACGGCAAGCGCCAGCAGCAGCACGATGGTGAGCTCCGCGTCCAGGCTCACATGATGGTTCTCCTGCGTCACGTTAACGGCAAGGAGGACAAAGAGCGCGGAGCCCGTCACGCAGGCCGCGATGGCCACCACCGTGGCCCGGTTGATGGTGAGGTCCTGGTCCTTGGCGTTGATGACGGTGGTGATGACCAGCGCAATGGCACCGATTGGCTGGACAACTGTGAGCGGGGCGGACACGAGCGCCACCGCGTTCATGGCCATCCCGGCACCAAGCAGCAGGAGTCCGAAGACCCAGCGGGGATTGCGGAGCAGGCGGAGGAAACCGTTGGAGCTCAGGGCCAGGCCGCCGGTGTCGGCCTTGACGGCGCTTCCCTGGCGCTGGGCACCAAGGGCGAGGCAGAAGGCCCCAAGCAGCGCAAGCACGACGGCGACCCACACCATCAGGTGGTCCCGCCGTCGTGCCCGGTGCGCATCCTGCCCTTGCGCAGGATCGCCCAGAAGTAGTTGTACGCAGCGATCCAATGGCCCAGCAGGCCCAGCCCGAGCACAATCCAGGCGGCCACGAACAATCCGTCCGAGAACCCGGTGTCCAGCCGGGAGAGGAGCAGCATCGGCGTGCCCAGGAGCAGCAGCCCGGTCCGCACCTTGCCAACTGCGCTGACAGGAAGGTCGGGATGGCCGCCGAACAGCGAGAGTGTCAGCACCAGGAGTACCGCGTCCGGGATGACCAGCGCCGCCAGGTACAGCCAGTGCACGACGCCGGCGATCACCAGGGTGATGGCGACGGCGATCAGCGCCAGGCGGTCGGCGATGGGGTCCAGGACCCGCCCGAGCTTGGAGGCCTGGTCAAAGCGGCGGGCAACGTACCCGTCAATCCAGTCGGTACTGGCCATCACCGCAAGGACAACCACACCGGCGCCGTACTCCTTCCGCGCCAGGACGAGCCAGATGAAGAGTGGGACCCCCATGAACCGGACCACGGTGAGCAGGTTTGGGATGGTGAAAACCCGGTCATGGTCCACTTGGGGGCGGCCGGGACGGGCGCCGGCACCAATAAACTTCACCCGTCCCCCTTTCCTTCCTGCTGCCTGGTCGGCGCGGTCCTGCAGTTGTTGGCTTGCTGCATCAGTCCTGCGGTTGTGCCCGGGCGTGCTGGCGGCCGGCAGCCCTGGCAAACCCGTGCTAGTAGGTTCGAAGAAGCTTACGGAGCAGGACCACCAAAACGGTGCCTGCGGCTGCCAAAGCTGCCAGCGGCTTCCAGCGTTTCTGCAGCCCCTCGGTGGATGCGGCCAGGGTGGCCAGCCGTTCGCTGGCCGCGTCCATGCCGCGCCCTGCGATGGCCTGGCCCTGGCGCGCTTTGCCCTGGGCGGCCGCGAGCAGGTACTGCGCCTGGGTCTTGACGTCCAGTTCGGTGCCGAGTTCGTCGCGGACGTCGGTGAGGTGGTGGCGCCGCTGGTTGAGGCGGCGTGCGAGCTCGGGTTCGGAGGCGTGCGGGTATTCCTTGTCGTGCTCGGCTGTCTTGGCCGCCTTCTCCGCCTTGGCCTTGGCCGCGGCCTCTTCCCTGGCGGCCTTGGCAGCTTTCGCTTCGGGGGTGTTCGGGTCAAGGACCGCAGGGTTGAAGGCCGAACCTTCCTTGGCAATACCGATATCGTGCCTGATGCCCCGGATGGTTTCCTCCGGCATCAGTGGCATGGCCTTCTTGAATTTGCGGAAGCCGATCAGGCCGCCGATGAGGGCGACCAGCAGGAAGGCCGCTGACACCAGGAGGGCGGCCAGCCAGGCGGGCATGATGGTGGCCAGTCCCATGATGGCCGCGACGATGAGTCCGACCACCAGGAAGACGAGGAAGACCAGGGCGACGGCGAAGAAGGCGGCCGCTACTCCGAGCTGGATGCCTTTGCGCTTGAGCTCAATCTTGGCGAAGGCGATCTCATCGTTCAGCTGGCGCGGGGCCAGCCGGAAAAGGAGTTTAAGCGTCCTGGGCAGCGCGGTGATGCGCAATCCCGGGCTGGTCCGCCCGCTGTGACGTCCGCTCATCGGTTCCGCCTTACTGGTTATGGTCGATCCGGCTTCCGTATGCTGCGGGAAAAGTGCCTCGGCACAGTCCCCGCCCCAAAACTACCATTCAGGTTCAGGCCGAACTTCGGGGCTTGCCGGACGGCACGGCCTACAACGCTGAAAAAATAGATGGTGCCGGGCCTAGGATGGTAATCCGTGACCACTCCCTCCAATCCAGGCGACTTGCTGACCCGACGCCGGAAACTTCTGTACATTCTCCTTCTCGGCGCGCTGACCGCCCTGGGGCCGTTCACGATCGACCTGTACCTGCCGGCGTTCCCGGCGCTGGAGGCGAGCCTTGGCGTGACCGAGGCCCAGGTCCAGCTCACCCTCGCCGGGACCACCCTGGGGTTCGCGTTCGGCCAGCTGGTGGTGGGCCCCTTCAGCGACAAATTCGGCAGGCGCAACCCGCTGATCCTGGCGACGGCACTGCACATCGCGGCGTCGCTGGGAGCGGCGCTGTCCACTGACATCACCACCCTGGGCATCTTCCGCGTCCTGATGGGTATCGGCGCGGCCGGAGGCGGCGTGGTGGCAATGGCCATGGTCCGGGACCTGTTCTCCGGCTACGCCATGGTGCGGATGTTCTCGCGCATGAGCCTGGTCAACGGACTGGCACCCATCCTGGCGCCCGTGATCGGATCCCAGCTGCTGCTGGTGATGGCCTGGCCCGGGATCTTTGTCTTCCTGGCCTCCTACGGCACCCTGGTCATCATTGCCGCGCTGTTCCTGGTCCGCGAGACCCTCCCGCCGGAAAAGCGTGGGCAAAGCGGCATGACGGCCCGGCAGCGCTACAAGGTCCTTTTCAGCGACCGGATCTTTGTGGGTCTCCTTTTGGTGGCAGGGCTGAACTTCGGCGGCCTCTTCACCTATCTGTCCGCCTCTCCTTTCCTCTTCCAGGACGTGTTCGGATTCTCCGCGCAGGAGTACGGGCTGCTGTTCGGGATCAACTCCCTGGGCATCGTGGCGGGCGTACAAACCAGTTCGCGGCTGATCAGGAGGGTGCCGCCGCAGTGGATCCTGGCCGGCGCCACCGCCTGGATGTTCCTGATGGCAATGCTGATCGTGCTGTTCGACCAGCTGGGCCTGGGCCTGTGGGGCGTGATGGTTCCACTGTGGTTCTACATCATGGGCACCGGTTTTATGTTCCCCTGCGTCCAGGTGCTGGCCCTCGCCAGCCACGCCTCCCAGGCCGGAACCGCCGCCTCCCTGCTGGGTGCGGCCACCTTCATGATGGCCGGCCTGATCTCGCCGGTTGTGGGCTGGCTGGGCATCACCAGCGCCACACCCATGGGAGCGGTTCAGGCAGCCTGTATCCTGCTGGCCATCGCAGCCCTCTGGCTCGTGGTCCGCCCGCGCACCGTGCCGTCCATCCACTGAACAGGGCAATCACGGAACCAGGCAATCAAGGAGCAGGGGCATCAAGGAACAGGGCAATCAAGGAGCAGGGTTCTCAAGGAACAGGGCCATTAAGGAGCGGGCAATCCAATGACCGGCGATTCATTGCATGGCAGGAAGAAGCGCAAGCCGCACCGGAACGGAAGGGGACTCTTCCTCGGCGCGGTGCTTGGCGCCGTCGTCGGCTACTTCGCGGGGCGGGCATTGGGAAACCCTGCCATGGGCATCGCGCTGGGAGCGGTGGCCGGCGCGGCATTGCTGTACCGGGTCAACCCGGGCCCCTGGAAGCGCCGCTGACGCCTGCACCAGCCGCGGCGCCGCGCCGCTCCATCTGCCGCGCAAAGCCCTTGCCGCGATAAAATAATGTCTGTGCCCAGCTGGCAGGATCCACAGCCGCTTCCGGCCACATGGCAACGGTGCGATGCCGGAATTCTGCCACTGTGGTGGGACCGGCTGTGCGCCCAGACCGGCGAGCAGTCTGCCGCGCTCTACGCCGCCGGGCTCTTCACCGAGGACCGCCGACGGCCCATCGCCCAATGGTTCAATCCCGCCTTCAACGCCGCCCTGCTCGTGGCCCCGGAGACCTCCCCGGAATGGCCGGTGCAGCGCTTTGGAATCTTCTACGCGCCCCCGGACACCGGGTTCGTCCGGATCCACTCGGCACCGCACGAATGGAACCCGCGCCAGCCCCGGAAGTCCCCCACCGAAAAGGAAGCTTTCCAGGCCGCCATTGTGGAAGCCGAGAGGTTCCTGCAGGTGGAGATGGACTTCGTCTGAAGCCCGTCAGGAAACCGGAGCCAGCCCGTCAGGAAACCGGCGCCGGCCTCCCGCACCTCATTGCGGCGGCCGCGGACGAACCGCCACGGCCGGGTGGTCCCAGCGCATCACGAAATCTGCCTGGCGGAGCGCAGCGGAGCTGCCGAGCAGTCCCATGGCCCGCAGCATTCCATTCCGAAGCACTTGCCCGGCCGGGTTCCGCATCGTGGCGAACCGGGCAACCTGCGAGGACCGGCGGACAATGAGTGAGGTCCTCGGCATCCTAGCTCCGGTGTAGTCCGCCAGTCCTTGCCGGATGCTGCCGGACCTGTCGAGCACGTACGCGAGGGTGACGGCGTCCTCAATAGCCTGGCAAGCCCCCTGGCCCAGGTTCGGAGCCATGGCGTGCGCTGCATCGCCCAGAATTGCTGCCCTGCCACGGTGGAAGGCCGGCAGCGGTACCTGCATTGAGTGGATGTCGGCGCGCAGGACCGCCTCTTCATCGATCCGCCTGATGACTTCCGGGACAGGGGGACGCAGGCCGCCAAACCGGCGCACCAGTTCGGCCTTCTCCTCGGCCCCGGTCCGACGCGGCATCGGTTCATCCGCCGCCGCCTCGGCAAAGACGTACAGCCGCCCGTCCTTCATCGGCAGCATGCCGAACTCTCCGCCGCGGCTCCACGTGGTGCCCACCTGGTAGTCGATGCCGGCCGAAGGCACCAGCGCCTGCCAGGCCGTTAATCCGGCAAACACCGGTCCGGGACACCCGGGAAAGAGCGCTGCCCTGGCTGCCGAGTGGATGCCATCCGCCGCGACCAGCAGTTCGGCGCGCAGCACTTCCCCTGTTTCAAGGGTGACCTCACCTGTGTCTGCATCCAGGTCGGCAACCGGTGTCCCGAGCCGCAGCGAGCCAGGCGGAAGGTTGGCGGCCAGCATCTCCACGAGCTCGGCGCGGCGCAGCACTACTGCCGGATGGCCGTAACGCTCCTCGGCCAGGGAGGCGTCGTTGCGGGACAACCAGCCGCCCCGCGCGGTCCGGATGCCGCTCTCGCCCTGCAAGGTGGCAAGGGAATGGATTTGTTCCACGATGCCGCCGGGGATGGTGTCAAGGGCCCGCTGCGCGTTCGGGGCCATGATCAGGGCGTACCCCACGGGCCGGAGGGCCGCCGTCCGCTCCAGGACCTGGACGTCCCAGCCCTTGCCGGAAAGCGCCAGCCCGGCAGTGAGCCCGCCAATGCCCGCGCCGATAACTATCGCCCGGCGCTTCGCTGTACCTGTCATCATCCGCCCCTGTCCGCGGCACGGCACCAGCATCCGTCCTCCCCCATCATGCTCCCGGGCACAGCTCATGAGAAGAGTCACTGCCGGGAGGATGGCGGCAAGAAAAAATCCCCGTTCCTCATGGCTGAGGAACGGGGATTTTCCGGCT
>NZ_JARHXQ010000323.1:0-937 GCF_029222765.1 Arthrobacter sp. Cr_A7
TCCACCGTAATGCCCGCCTGACCCCGACCGGTAGACGGATCCTCGTCGAACGTGTCATGAGTGGCCGTCCGGTTGCCCATGTAGCCAAGGAAATGGGGGTCTCCCGGACCTGTGCCCACCGCTGGATCAGCCGGTTCCGGTCCCACGGCTTGGACGGCCTTCAGGACCGCAGCTCCAGACCAAAGTCATGCCCGCATGCCACCCCAGTGGAAGTCGTTGCCGACGTCCTGACCCAGCGGGTGGAGCACCGCGAAGGACCAGTGCAGCTGGCCTTGCGGTGCGGGACCAGCGCCCGGACCGTCTCCCGGATACTGGCCCGTGCCGGCATGCCCAGACTGTGGGACCTGGACCCCGTGAGCGGGGCACGGATCCGGGCTTCCCGCGCCACCGACCGCCGCTATGAACGCGACGCACCAGGGGACATGATCCACATCGACGTCAAGAAACTCGGCAGGATCCCCGAGGGGGGAGGCTGGCGGGCCGACCCTGCACAGAGCCCGGCCAACCACCGCTCCTCGGGCAGGAACCTGGGCTTTGACTACGTCCACGTCGCCGTCGATGACTACACCCGGCTCGCTTACGCCGAAGTCCTGCCCGACGAGAAAGGGCCCACCTGTGCAGGGTTCCTCACCCGGGCGGCAGCGGTCATGGCAGCGAACGGCGCACCGGTCAAACGCGTCATGACCGATAACGCGTTCGCCTACCGGCTCTCCCGCGATTTCCAGGACGCACTGGCCGCTCTGGGCGCCAAACACATCCTGATCAAACCCCGCCATCCCTGGCAAAACGGCAAAGCAGAACGCTTCAACCGCACCCTGCAAGAAGGCTGGGCCTACCGCCAACCATTCACATCGAACCAGGAACGCACCGAGGCCCTGCAGCCATGGCTAGACTTCTACAACAACTACCGGCCACACGGCAGCCTTGGAGGCAAACC
>NZ_JARHXQ010000324.1:0-2471 GCF_029222765.1 Arthrobacter sp. Cr_A7
TCCCCTTCCGGCGCACCAAGAGCGCACTTTAGAAAGACCATCACCCTGAACAATCCGAAGGACAGATCGATGATCACCACCTCCTCAGGGCTGGCCCCCGCGGTCACCGCCGCCCACCGTGACGCTGCAAAAGAAGTCTTCGCGCACCTGTCGCGGGGCGAATCCCTGGCCATGATTCCGTCGTTGATCCTCGAACTTTCCGGCAGGATCTGCCGCCGGGCTGCGCTCCTGGAGGCGCCCTCGATTGACCCGGTCCAAAGCTCCGAGGACCTGGCCGCCCTCGCGTGGATCCAGCGGGCCCTGGAAGATGTTGAAGCCACCATCATTGGGCTTTCCGAAGCAAACGGCCGTCGTTCCGCGCGTTCCACGGGCCGGCCCCTTCTTCCGCCGGGCCAACCGACCGCCTCGATTTGAGCCGTTGGAAGACCATGTCTGCGTCCGCCGCTCCTCCCCTCGACGCCAGGGGCCGCTGGAGTGTCCACAGTACTGGTCACCGCCCTGACAGTAAGGATCCATAACCATGCACGTAGCACCCGGTTATCTCGTCGTAACCGTTCACACCCGAAGGGAACTGGATGCAGCCCTCGATGAAGCGGTCGATCTCCTAAAGCCGGCGGCGATGGCTGGACAGGTCGGCATCTCAGTGACCCGGCTGGCCACCGGCCTCTATGAAGCCCGCGTGAACAACAACGTCCCTGCTGGCGTGTCACTCGAACGGTGGGGTGTGAGCGGCGATGAGTGAGGGGCGGGTACGTATCTCCGATGCGCCGACCGGGAGGTGTATTTATCGTCTGCCCTGCTGCCCGCCAGGGGGTGCTCACTGCGCGCGGTGGTTCTCCACGGGGTGCCGGGGAGAACCGGGTTGAAAGAGTCGCTGACAGAGAGCGAAATCGGACGTCTTCCTGTCCCTGGCCACCGTCTCGCGTGAGAGATCACGAACCGGGGCACTGTGGCGCGGGCGGGTCGACATGCCCTTTCCCGAACATGTACTTGTCTGAGTTATCACGGACGTCGGTGAGCGGAACTTGCTCGATATCGGTGTGCACACGGTCTGCCTACGCGGACCCGTCGCTGCCGAACGCGAGGACCTCAGTATCAGTATCCCGGTAGTCGGGCAGGTTAAAGAGGTCGGTAGCAACATCGGGCGCAGGGAAGCGGGCCCAGCCGCATTCCGGACGAATCAGCGGGAACCTTCACCGACCCCGTCGCCTCAACCGCAGGCTCCTACGAACCTGTTACCTCGCCGCCCTCTCCAGCCTCAAGAACAGCCCGGCCTCAAGAACCTATTACGACCGAAAGCGCGGCGAAGGAAAGTCCCATAAACAGGCCCTCATCGCCCTCGCAAGACGCCGCATCAACGTCCTCTGGGCCATGCTCCGCGACCACACCGTGTACCAGGAATCAATGCCAAAAATCTGCGCTCAGGCGGCTTGACAGAAACATTGAGATTCCCAATGTCTGGTACCAATCTGGTGATCACTTCTGCGGGCCTGTCCCGAATCATGACCATGTCGAAAAAACGCTTCGTCCGGTGCTCCTTCCGGCGGCAGGCCGGCGACCGGTCCGTCCGCTTCTGAGTGCGATAGCCGAATCCACCGCCAAATCCAGGCTTCCACGCCCGTACAGTGCCTGATACACGGTCTCAGGCACCACGTGCATCTCGGGTTGTCCGGGGAATTCAGCGCGTGCACGGTTGCTTATCTGGCGGGGGCTCCAGCGTTGCTCCAAGTGTTCCTTTACAAACTCGCGCAGGAGCGGGTTGCCGGCGATTTTCCCGGTGCGCTGCCGGCTCCGTCTGCGCTCGGCACTCCGCTGAGCCGTTCGCGGACGGTAACTACCCGAGGGCTCATGAGTGTTCCGGCGAATCTCTCTGCTTACCGTCGATGGACTCCGTCCGAGCTCCCTGGCAATGGCACAGATGCTCCGGCCGGCATGCAACAGGTCTGCGATCGTGATCCGTTCCGACTCCGAGAGGAATCGGGCGGAGATGACCGTCGGCCTCCGGAGCGAGATGGGAGCGTACTTCTTGATGTCTCCGGACTTGAGAACGACGGTGTGGCCGTGCCGCCATCGGGTACCCGAACTACGGCTGATTCCCACGATCCGGCAGGCTTCGGAATTGCCCATTCCCTGTTTCATCAGCTGATCATAATGAGCACGCGCGGCGTTCTTCGGAGGCGCTCCCCGGGACTTCCTTCGCCTTTTCATCTCTACCATTTGCAACTCCTAAATCTCTTAGGTGTTGCAACGACCACTGGACGCCAAGCCGTCACAATGGCTCACTTTTCGACCGTCACCGACAGCGGTGCCCGATCTGATCCGAGGGCTCGGGATCACAGCTTTGATGCGCCGGGTCCGCAGCAGAGCCCTGTTCGCCCGGGACGAGTACGTCTTGTCACCCATTACTACGTCGGGGCGCGTCCTGGGCGGACCGCCGCGCATCGCGGGACCTTGAAGCGTTCCATCCGAAC
>NZ_JARHXQ010000325.1:0-317 GCF_029222765.1 Arthrobacter sp. Cr_A7
TCCGAGGCCGAGGTCAAGGCCGGCCGGAACCCGCTGTTCAACTCCCACATGTGGGACGGCTCCGCCGAGACCCTGCAGGAGAACCTGCGGATCGCCCGCGAACTGCTGGAGCGCACCGCTGCGGCCAAGATGATCCTCGAGGTTGAGATCGGCACCGTGGGCGGCGAAGAGGACGGCGTCGAGAACGAGATCAACGAAAAGCTGTACACCACCGTTGAAGACGCCCTGGCCACCGTTGAGGCCCTCGGCTCCGGGGAGAACGGCCGCTACATCACCGCGCTGACCTTCGGCAACGTCCACGGCGTGTACAAGCCCGG
>NZ_JARHXQ010000326.1:0-10445 GCF_029222765.1 Arthrobacter sp. Cr_A7
TCCGGCCGCGAGGAGGCACTCCAGCCATGAACCATACCCACAGCGACCTCGCCGCAACTCTGGGAAACACCATCCTGCGGGACGTGACACTGCGCGACGGGCTCCAGCTCACCGGCAAGCTTCTCTCCACCGAACGGAAAGTCGAAACGGTCCGGGAGCTGCTGCGGCTCGGTGTGCCGGCCATCGAGCTGGGCTCCATGGCCCGCGCTGACCTCGTTCCCACTATGGCGAACACGCTCGAGGTCGTTCAAGCCCTGACCCCTGAGGAACTGGAAAAGTGCTGGATCTGGGTAGCAACCCCCGGCCATGTGGCCAAAGCTTCAGCTGCCGGAGCCCGGAATTTTCAGTACTGCCTGTCCGCGTCGGATTCGCACAACAAGGCGAACATTGGCCGCACCACGGAGGAAAGCCTCGCCGCCCTGCCCCAAGCCATCGAGTACACCAAAGCGGTTGACGGGCAGATCCAGCTCTGTATCGCAACGTCGTTCACCTGCCCGTTCGAGGGGTACGTTCCGGAGGAACGCATCCTTTCCATCGCAAATGATCCGAGGGCCGAGGGCACCACAGACATCGTCCTCTGCGACACCCTGGGCCAAGCCATCCCTGCCCAGGTCTCCGGATTGATCGCACGGGTGCAGAACGAGTCTCCCGCCCGGCGGATCGTCTACCACGGCCACGACACCTGGGGCCTGGGAGTAGCCAATACTCTCGCCGCCATCCAGGCCGGTGCCGTGATGGTGGACGGCGCACTCGGCGGACTGGGCGGCTGCCCCTTCGCCCCCGGAGCCAGCGGCAACACCTCCAGCGAAGACATCCTCTTCGCCACCCGTCCCGAATGGCTCACCACGGAAGGCTTCGCGGACCTCGTGGTCCTGTCCGAGAAGCTGCTCGCCGAACTGGGTGAACCGAACCGTTCGAAAGCTGCGCAGGGTGCCCGGTCCCGGGCCGAAGCTTTCGAATGGGTCCTCCCCGCAGACGCCGCAACCCCTGACTGCACCACTGGACGGAATTGACGATGGGCAACCATTTCCTGGTCACCACTGCCATTCCGGAACCTGGGCTGCAACTGCTGTCCGACGCCGGTCAGGTCACAGTCCTGCCCGAACCGCCTGACTACCGAACACTGGCGAAACTACTTGCTTCGGGGGATTTCGACGTCGTCCTAACCCAGCTGCGCGACGTCATCGACGCGCCGCTCCTCGCTGACGCCCAGGTCAAAGGCATCTCCAACTACGCCGTCGGCTACAACAACATCGACGTCGACGCCGCCACTCGTCAGGGGATCCTGGTGGGCAACACTCCGGGTGTCCTGACCGACGCGACGGCGGACATCGCCATGCTCCTCATCCTCGGCACCGCCCGGCGCGTGATAGAAGCTGACCGGCTGGTCCGCGATGGCAACTTCCTCGGCTGGGAACCGGAGCTCCTGCTCGGCAGGGATGTCTCCGGCGCCGTACTCGGCCTTGCCGGGTTCGGCCGGATCGCCCGTGCCACCGCCCGCCGCGCATTTGGGTTTGGAATGGACGTCATCTTCTCACCGCGGCCGCCGGGCGACCGTCCTGTCAGCGATGAGGAACTGGGGGAGTTCGCCGGGAAAGTGCGGCAGGTTCCCTGGGCTGAACTCGTAGAGCAGAGCGATTTCCTGTCCCTCCACGTTCCGCTGAATGACCAGACCCGGCATCTGGTGGACGCTCAGGTGCTGGTGGCGATGAAGCCGGACTCCATCCTCATCAACACCGCCCGCGGGCCGGTGGTGGATGAGGCTGCCCTCGTGGAGGCGCTTCGCGCCGGGACCATTGCCGGTGCCGGGCTGGACGTGTTCGAGGACGAGCCGAAACTCACAGCCGGGCTGGCCGAGCTGCCCAACACGGTGCTGCTGCCGCACGTCGGCAGTGCCACCGTGCAGGTCCGAAGCGAGATGGCAAGGCTCAGCGCACTCAACGCCATCGCCATTGCCGAGGGCCGCCTGCCGCTCCACCCGGTCAACCAGCTCGTCCCGGCATGACGATTCTTGTTGCCCCGGACAGTTTCAAGGGGACCTATTCCGCCGCTGAGGTCGCCGCTGCCATTGCCGCAGGCATCGAGGATGGAGGACTGGAGGCCGTCGAACTGCCTGTCGCCGACGGCGGCGAGGGAACCTTCGAAGCCCTTTGCCGCAGCCTGGGAGCCTCGCCGGTGACTGTCGACGTCGTTGATTCCTGGGGTGAGCCGCTCCGGGCCGTCCTGGGGCTGGCTGCCGAGGGGACCGCCGTCGTCGAGGTAGCGCAGGCGAGTGGCCTTACGGCCGCCCGGAACACCCCGGCTGACGCCATGTCGGCCAGCACATACGGGACCGGGCTGCTTATTGCGGCCGCTGTCAGCCGCGGCGCCGCCCACATCCTGGTGGCAGCAGGCGGTTCTGCCACCACCGACGGCGGGGCCGGAGCCGTACAGGCCATTTCCGAAAGGGGCGGTCTTCAGGGGGCCCGCATCACCGTCCTGTCCGATGTCACCACAGGCTTCCTGGACGCCGCCCGCGTCTTCGGACCACAAAAGGGCGCAGACCCAGCCACGGTAATACTGCTGGAAGAACGGCTGGAGCAGCTGGCGGCGTCCTATCCGCGCAATCCGGCGGGCGTACCACGGACCGGTGCGGCAGGCGGCCTGTCCGGCGGGTTATGGGCCTACTTTGGCGCGGAACTCGTGTCCGGCGCGGATGCCGTCCTGGACGCTGCCGGCTTTGATAAATATCTGGAGACGGTTGCGGCGGTAGTGGTAGGGGAGGGGCGGCTGGATTCGCAGACCGGCGAAGGAAAAATCATCTCCGCGATCCTGGAGCGCGTGCGGAAATCCGGCCGTCAGATTCCCCTGATCGCCGTTGTCGGCTCCGTAGCCGAGGACCTGGGAGACTACGCCCAGAACTTCGCCGAAATCCACATCGCCACAGATGCGGCTGCGATGCGCACGGCGGGAAAGGCTGTCGCGGCGCGCTAGCTCCCCTGGTTTCCTGGCGGGTCTTACGACTCGCCAGGAAAACGGCCGCCGATCAGCCGTGTCATGTGCTCCGCTGTGCTGAGCAAGGGCTCCACCCAGGCTTCGCAGGTCTCAAGCGGCATCCGAAGTGTTGGTCCGCTGATCGTCACAGCGCCAACCAAACCCGCCGCGGAGTCAAAGACCGGGGCCGAAAGACCGGAAGCCCCGTCTTCACGCTCGCCCACCGTAATCGCGAACCCATCCCGCCGGGTCTGCTTGACGGCAACAGCCAGCTCCTCCGAGGTGGTGATGGTGGATTCGGTGATCTGTGTCAGGGGATCGCGGAGGACTGCGTCCATCAGCTCCGGATCCCACGCCAGCAAAACGCGCCCCGCAGAGCCAGCGTGAAGCGCCGCCACCTTGCCCAGGTGCATCTCGCGGCGAAGGGCATGCCGGGTTTCCGCCATTGCCACGCAGACCCGGTAGTGCTGTTCGGATTTGAAGAAACACGTCGTTTCGCCCGTGGTATCGCGCAAGGTCTTGAGCAGCGGGCTCAATATGTCCACAACTTCCATTCCGCGGGTTGCCGGCGCGGCCCAATACGCCATCCGCATACCGATGCGGTAGGCATCTTCCTCCCGGTCAAGGAATCCCTGGGACGTCAGGTTGGTGACCAGCCGCTGGACGGTGGACGTGGGCAGTCCCGTGTGCTCGCGGATATCGCTCAAGGACAGAACCGGCCTCGCGAGCGAGAAAGCATCGAGGATCGAGGTGATCTTGCCCAGGACAAGGAGCGGGTTGCCGCTGGAGTTAGCTGAAGCATCGGACGCCATGGAACTCACGCTAGACGCTGCCCGCGACTGAAGCCACTTGCCCCCTTCCGGCATCGTCCGCGTGCCATCTCCTGGTTGCTTTTCCCCTCCACATCTGGGGGTGTCTGGTGGACACTGCCACGAGCCGGCCAAGCTGCGTAGCGTGATGGGTGTGGACGGAAAAGACGACATCCGCGAGTTCCTGATCTCGCGCCGCGCGAAGGTCAGCCCGGAGCAGGCCGGCATCCCCAGCTACGGGGAGCTGCGCCGCGTGCCGGGCCTGCGGCGTGAGGAGGTGGCGCAGCTGGCCGGGGTGAGCACCGATTACTACACGCGGCTGGAACGGGGCAGCCTCCGCGGCGTCTCCGACTCGGTCCTCGAAGCCGTGGCATCCGCCCTTCAGCTGGACGAGGCCGAACGGGCACATCTGATGGACCTGGCAAGGACGGCGAACGCGCCGTCACGCCGTCGAACGCCCCGGCGTCCTTCCCAGCAGCGGGTCCGCCCTGGGGTTCTGCGCCTGCTGGACGGGATGACCGGCGCGGCAGCGATACTGCAGAACGGCCGCTCGGACGTGCTCGCCGCGAATCTCCTGGGCAAGGCGCTGTATGCGGACGTGTTCAACTCTGAGGTGTCGTACGGGCCGGACGTGCCGGGCAGGCTGCCGAACCAGGCACGCTACCTCTTCCTCGACCGGGGCGCCGGCGACCTGTATCCCGACTGGAATGCGGTGGCGGCCACCACGGTTGCGATGCTGCGCTCGGAATCGGGCCGGAATCCCCACGACCGGGCGCTGAACGAGCTGGTAGGGGAGCTGACCACGCGCAGCGGCCTGTTCGCCGCGCTCTGGGCCGGGCACGACGTGCGGATCCACACCACCGGAACCAAGCGCTTCCACCATGCCGTGGCCGGGGACCTGTCCCTGCAGTTCGAGACGCTGCACCTCCCCGGCGACGAAGGCCAGACCCTGTTCGCCTTCACCGCGGAGCCGGGCTCCGCCTCCGCAAGCGCGCTGGCCTTCCTCGCCAGCTGGGCGTCAGCGCCGTCCGCTGCAGCCACCGAAACAGCCTCCGCCGGCGATCCTGCCGGCGGCGCCACCGTCCCCGCCCGCCACCACGTGCAGGCGGAATCACGCATTACAGGAAAGACAGAACCACATGAGTGAACTGACCCTATCCACAGAACAGAACGCCAACCGGACCGGCAAGAAGGTCTGGTTCATCACCGGCGCCGGCCGCGGACTCGGCACCGACATCGCCAAAGCTGCCCTGGCCGCCGGGCATGCAGTGGTGGCCACCGGCCGCAACCCCGACAAAGTCGCCCAGGCGGTCGGCGACCATGAGAACCTCCTGACCGTGAAGCTCGACGTCACCGACCCCGCGGACGCGACCGCCGCCGTCCAGGCAGCAGTGGACCGGTTCGGCCGGATCGACGTCCTGGTGAACAACGCCGGCAACTTCTACGCCGGGTTCTTCGAGGAAATCACCCCGCCGGACTTCCGGACCCAGATCGAAACCACCATGTTCGGCCCCATCAACGTCACCCGCGCCGCCCTGCCGGTCCTGCGGGCCCAGCGATCCGGCCTTCTGGTCACCATCTCCTCGACCGCCGGCATTCGCGGGCGGCGAGTTCCTCACCGCGTACGCCGCCTCAAAGTTCGGTGTGGAGGGCTGGGCCGAGTCGCTGGCGCCGGAAGTAGCCCCGTTCGGCATCCGGTCCATGATCGTGGAGCCCGGGTTCTTCCGCACTGAGCTGCTGACCCCGGAATCCACCAGCTACGCCGACTCCACCATCGAGGACTACGCCGAGCGCACCGAGCAGACAGTCAAAGCCTGGACGAGCATGGACGGCCAGCAGTGGGGAGACCCGGCCAAGCTCGCCGATGCCCTGATCCAGCTGGCCGAACTGGACGAGCCGCCGCTGCGCTTCGCCGCCGGCGCCGACGCGGTGGAGACCTTCGAGGCGCGGGCGAGGACGCTGGGGGAACAGGCGAACGCCCACCGCGACCTGTCCAGCAGCCTCGCCTTCGCCGACGCCTGACAAAGGGGAACGTACGACGACGGGAAGCGTCCCGCCGTCGTACGTCCCCTTGTCCATGAGGCGGGTTAGGGCTCCGTCACTGCCACGGAAATGCTGTGCGGCGGCAGGGTGAAGGTGGCTGCCTCATCGGCCTTGATGACACTTGAATCAGGCGGCTGGTTGGGTTTGGGTTGTCCGCCGTTCCCTTCACCCTGGCTCGGGTTCCACTTGTACTGTGCGGACCCGTACTGCTCGAGGGCGATCTCCCCCTCAACCACGTCGTGCTCACCTCCGGTTTTGTGCATCAGCCGGACTTTGATCGATTTTTGTGGGTCCTTGTTGAACAGGAGCACACCCAGGCTGCCGTCGGGCCGGCGCAGCGCGTAGGCGGTGACCAGCGGCTCACCCTTCTGGTTGTTGATGTCGCTGGTGGCGGTATGGACGGTGTGGTTGCCGTCGCTTCCATGCACCCAGTGCTCGTTTACAAGCCGGGCAGCTTGGAACGCGGCCAGGGGCCGGATTTTCCACTCATCGTAGAACTGCAGCATCATCAGGTTTCCCCACGAGTTGCAGTTCTTGCCTTCCTTTTCCTGGAAAACCCAGTTCGGTTCCAGCCCGTAGTAGTAACTGGTCTCCCCGCCCAGGGCCAGGAAAAGGGCGGCTGTTTCGGCATTGATCATGGCTCCGGGCAATTCCAGTTCCACCTGGCCGGCAAAGGAGGAATACCCGTACTCGGTGATCACCTTGGGAATGTCAGCCGGAAGGCCGGCCTGCTCCTGGCGGACAAGGAGGTCCTTGAGGAGCTTGGGGTGTTCGGCCAGTGGTGCGGTGGGATCAGCGCATACATCGTCGAACGGATACCACTCGAAGGAGAAGAAATCGAAGTCCTCCATCTTGTTGCGTTCCCGCAAATAGGACACGAAGCGGCCCGTCCAGGACCTCACGCCCTTCGCGTCGGGCCAGTGCACCCACTCCGGCAAGGTGGTCTGGTAGCCCGGGCCTCCGAACTCGACGGCGGGATCAACCTCTTTCATCGCCCGGGCCATCTGCAGGTACAGCGCCGCGTAATGTTCGGGCTGGGCGAGCTGGCCGTCCGGTTCCTCACCGATCTCGACGCGTTCCACCGGGTAGCCGCGCTTCTTCAGGTAGCGCAGCAGGGCTGCGGCGTCCTCCGGCACGCCGTACAGTGCGGGAACCGGAACCATCATCGGCTGGCCGTTGGTGATGCCGCTGTCGAAGAGCCGCTCGAAGCTGGCGTGCTCGTAGTGTTTGTCGATGTCGCCTGCACTGTGCCACGGGTCGGTGGAGGACGTCCACATCTCCGTCTGCTCCTGGGAGGGCGTATGGGCGATGTAATCGACAAACCCGTCGGCCGTCTCCTGCCCGATGGAGAGCTCGCGCACGGCGAATCCGAGCTTGTCGCGGACATCGGTGGAACCCTCGGGAGCGGTGTCCGAATCCTGGGTCAGTACGATGCGCAGATACTGCACATCCATGGGTTGGGGCGCGATCCGTACGGTCTGGGAACCACCGGTTCCTGTGTGCGTGCCTAGCGGAAAGTCGACCCACTTCCCGTCGTCAACCGGAAAGTGGGCGTCCTTGCCGGACCAGTACTGCACCTTGAAACCCGTGGCGAACGGCGTACCCCAGTCGAACATCACGGTGTCGATCGGAAAAGCGTGGGGGAAGACGGCCATGATCCACTGCGGGTTCAGATCGTCCGGTTCCCCGGTGAAGTGCGAGTCCAGGTACGGGTTGCTCTTCCAGAACGTGGAGAGGTCTCCGTCGGAGAGCCGGGAGTAGCCGTCGTTCTTTCCCTGGTCGATGGTGTTTCCGCGGCGGGGAAGGCGGTACCCCTGGGACGCCCGGTAATCTTCCTTCGGTTCATCCGAGGAGACCCAGTACCCCTGCTCCGCAGCGGGATCGCTCCATGTCCCGCGCGGATTCCAGTGCCAGGCCTTGACGCCGAGTTCTGTGCGGAGCCGGTAGCTGATGGGTCCGAATCCGGCCGTTTTCATCGCCTGGACGTTGGCGGGGGTCCAGACCTTGTCGATTTCTCCTTCTTCCAGGCCGTCCACGCCGGCGCCAAGGACCCGGGTGCCAGGGAACTCGTTGAGCGTTGTATCCAGATCGATGGTGACGGTTGCATCCACGGCCGGCAGCGTGGGAGGAACGACGGCGAAGCCATCGAGCATTTCCACCGTGAGGAGGGCCGTGACCACCAGCAGCACCATCTTCTCGACGCGCCAGGGTTCCCTGTGCCGTTGCTTAAAAGTCATGCGTCCCTCCAGGAACCTGACAATTCACATTCCCTCCTCGCGATCAGGGGGGTGGGAACCAGCGGTCCCCTAAGCCCCCGGGTCTCAAGCCAGGGCGCCACAAAACGTAGTTCGACGCTACAAGGAGACCGCGGCCGGGCGCACGAGTATTAATTACCTACAACGCGCAGGCCCACTACTTGCCCAGGTTCGTTGCACCAAGAGGACGTACGACGGCGGGAGTCCTAGCCCTCGGCGTTTCAGGCGCTGAGGTTCCAGTGCACCCGGATGGCCTCGGCGATCGGTCCGGCGGCGACGTCCACGCGGAAGGCAACGGGCGCAGTGCCTGTCTCTTCGATGACTGCGTCGCGGTACACACGGCCGCATTTGGGGCACAGGGTGTAGAGGTCCTCATCCGCGGGCCATGCCGCCAACTCCGGAGGGACCGGCAGATCTCCTCCTGCATGAACGGGCACGCCCTGCGAGTTGGCCTGGATCAAGCCATCCTGGCTGACCGTGTTGCCGCAGACGCAGGTGATGGTGGTGACATCATGACCCACCACAGTGGCGGTTTCAGCGTCCACAATGACCTCCCGGGGTCTGGAAGGGAGCTGTACCTATCAGCTTATGCCTGCTGGTCAGCGGCCACAGCATCCCCATCGGCCAGGCCTACCCAACTTCCGCAGAATCCATTGCCTGCGTGCGGTGCGGGGTTCACTATAGAGGCTGTCGGGAAGGCTGGGGCCGCCTACTGGAAGCGCTCACCGCCCTAGGATCAAGGATTCACCATGGATAACGGCTCCGTCTCCCCGAACCGACGTACGCTGCTGAAAGCGGCCGGAATGGGGGCGGCCGGTGTTGCCGGCTTGCCCCTTCTGTCCGCCTGTACGGGCGCATCGGCGCAGCTTGCAGCGTCATCGGCGCCGGCAGCACTGCTCCCGGCCCCGCCTCA
Source organism: Arthrobacter sp. Cr_A7 (assembly GCF_029222765.1). Classification (NCBI taxonomy): domain Bacteria; kingdom Bacillati; phylum Actinomycetota; class Actinomycetes; order Micrococcales; family Micrococcaceae; genus Arthrobacter; species Arthrobacter sp. Cr_A7. The sequence goes on from NZ_JARHXQ010000326.1 coordinate 8,994, forward strand.
ACAGGTCGAGCCGCTACTGGACCGGGCGAAAGTCGATAATGCCCTGGCCAAGCTCGAGGGATTGATCCAGGACGCCATGGGAAGTACCGGGCTCCCGGGCATGGCCGTGGCCGTGGTGTACCGGGACGAGGTCCTGTACTCCAAAGGCTTCGGGGTCCGGGAAGTCGGCAAGCCCGGGGAGATCACTCCCGACACCGTGTTCCAGGTGGCTTCCGTGTCCAAGCCCCTGGCGTCCACCGTGGTGGCAGGAATAGTTGGACAGGAGGTCATCGCCTGGACAGACCCCGTCATCGAACACAACAAAAGCTTCGCCCTCAACGATGAATACGTCACCCGGAACGCAACCTTCGCTGACCTGATGTCGCACCACAGCGGGCTCAAAACGGGCTCGGGTGACCTGCTGGAGGACCTCGGATTCGACCGGGCCTACATCCTCAGCCACCTCAACCAAGAGCCCCTGGACACGTTCCGGGCAAGCTACAACTACAGCAATTTCGGCTTCACGGAAGCCGGCCAGGCGGCAGCGGATGCGATGAAGATGACCTGGGAGGACCTGGCCGACGAGGTCCTGTTCCGGAAGCTGGGCATGTCCGCCAGCGGCTACCGTTACGCGGACTATGAGCGCGCCTCCAACAGGGCCACCATCCATGTTCCGCTCGGGAACAAGGAGTGGGCGGCAAAATACCGCCGGATCGCCGATTCCGAGGCTCCGGCCGGGGGAGCGAGTTCGTCGGTGCGGGACCTGGCCCAGTGGCTCCGGCTGCAGCTCGGAAACGGCAGCTACGAGGGCCAGCCCGTCATCGATCCGGCCGCCCTCCAGACAACCCGCGTTCCCCACTCGGTCTCCGGGCCGGCGCAGGCTCCGGCAGCCCGGTCCCGTTTCTACGGACTGGGCTGGAACGTCTCCTACGATGACCAGGGCCGCGTCCAGCTGGGGCACTCCGGAGCTTTCAACCTGGGCGCAGCCACCGCCGTCGCGATGCTTCCCGGAGAACAACTGGCCATCGTGGCACTGACCAACGGGCGCCCGCAGGGGATTCCGGAAGCAATCTGCGCCGGCTTCCTGGATGCGGCACAGCACGGATCACCCACCGTCGACTGGCTCACCTTCACCGCCGATGCATTCAGGCGGATCGATGAGTCAGACAAACCTGAGGTGGACTACACCAAGCTTCCGCCCAGCCCCTCGCCTGCCGGGCCGGACAGTGCCTACACGGGCACCTATGACAACCCCTACTACGGCCCGCTTGTGGTCCTTGAAGAGGGCGGAAAACTGGCCATGAGAATGGGGCCCGCCGGCAGTCCCACCACCTTTCCGCTCACGCACTTCGACGGCGACACGTTCAGCTTCGAAACCATCGGTGAGAACGCCAACGGCCTGGCCGGAGCACTGTTCGCAGGGGCAGGCGGCGGCCCCTCGCCGAGCGTCACGCTGGACTTCTACGACCGGAC
>NZ_JARHXQ010000327.1:0-27356 GCF_029222765.1 Arthrobacter sp. Cr_A7
TCCGTAACCGAGACCGCCGCCTGGACCGGAGCTTCCGCCATCCTGTTCGACCTGGATGGAGTCCTCACACCCACTGCAACCGTGCATGAGCAGGCATGGCAGGAACTATTTGAGGGCTACCTTGCCTCACAGCCCCAGGTGCCGGGCTACAGCGAAAGCGACTACTTCGACCACATTGACGGCAAACCGCGGTTCGACGGTGTCCGCGACTTCCTGGCGTCCCGCGGAATCGTGCTTCCCGAAGGCCCTTTGGATGACGACCCCGCGAACTCCACGGTCCAGGGGCTGGGCAACCGGAAAAACCGGATCTTCAACGACATCGTGAGCGCCGGCGTGGAGCCGTTCGAGGGCTCAGTGCGTTTCCTTAAAGCCGCGCTGGACCGCGGACTGAAGGTCGCCGTCGTCTCCTCCTCCCGCAATGCCCCCGCGGTCCTCGAAGCTGCCGGCCTCAGCCGCCACTTCGCAGTCGTGGTGGACGGTGTGGTGGCTGCCCGGGAAGGCCTGCCCGGAAAACCCAGCCCGGCCACCTACGACTATGCCGCCCGTTTGCTGGGGTTGCCCAGCGAGGAGTGCGTGGTGGTGGAGGACGCCGTGTCCGGCGTGCAGGCCGGCCAGTCCGGATCGTTCTATTCCGTCATCGGAGTGGACCGTGGCGCCGGACGGCAAACCCTCCTGGACGCTGGGGCAACCCTGGTGGTCAACGACCTCCAGGAACTCCTGCCGTAGCCCGCCCGCCGCCTTCCCCCGGGCGGCACCGGCTGCTCCCCCCGGCAGCGCCAATCCAAGTACCTCCCTCCCTACGAATACCCTGTGCCGGCCGTGCCGGTTGTACAGCACACGCCTAAGGATCCCAACACCATGGCCATCATCACCGCGGACCGCGACAGGTTCCCGAACACCCCTTGGCAGCTTGTGGAAACACGCCACGAGCCGGGTGACGCCGGGACCCTGGAGACGCTTTTTTCCCTGGGCAACGGGCACCTGGGCATCCGCGGTGCCCACTGGGCTGCCGCCGACTCCGACTTGCCGGGCAGCTTCATCAACGGCCTGCACGAGATCTGGGACATCAAGCACGCCGAGAATGCTTTTGGTTTCGCCAGGACGGGCCAGCGCATCCTGTACATCCCGGACGCCAACAACTTCACGGTGATCATTGACGGCGAGACCCTGAGCCTTGCCGAATCCGAGGTGCTGGACTACCGCCGCTCCGTTGATTTCGCCACCGGAACCTACGAGTGCCGGATCACCTGGCAGTGCCGCTCCGGCGCCTCCGTGACCACCACGGAACGCAGGGCCCTGGGCTTCGCCTCCCGCGGCAGCCTGGGTATTTCGCTCCAGGTGGCGGCCGACCGCGATGTTGCGCTGGACGTGACGTCATCCGTCATCAACCGCCAGGACCAGCCGGTGGAGGACCACTCAGTGCACGATCCGCGCCGGGCCGGCCGCCACGCCGGCCGGGTGCTGCTGCCGCTGCGGCTCGACGGCGGCGACGGCTCGCTGCGCCTGGCCTGGGAAGCTGCCGAATCGAAGCAGCGCGTGGGCATCGCCGTGGACCACTGGACCTCGGCCGGCTACCAGCCGTTCGACACCCAGGTGGACCAGGACGACAGCAGCGTCCGCTACGTGCTGGCCGTCAGCGCGGACGAACCCTTCACGCTGGAGAAGAGCGTCAGCTATGCGGCCGGGCGGGCAATCCAGGACGCCGCAATCGACGCGGCCGAGGTGGCCGAGGCAGGCCTGCGGTCCGTGCAGGACATTTTCGCCGAGAGTGCAGCGCATTTCCGCGACTACTGGGCAACCTCGGACATTGTGGTTGACGGCGGCAGCCCGGAACTGCAGCAGGCCATCCGCTGGAACCTGTTCCAGCTGGCCCAGGCCACTGCCCGTGCCGGTGTGGCCGGCATCCCCGCGAAGGGTGTCACGGGCTCCGGCTACGAGGGCCACTACTTTTGGGACCAGGAGGTCTACCTCCTGCCGTACATGACCTACACCAACCCGGAGGGCGCCCGGCAGGTCCTGGAGTTCCGCCACGGCATGCTTCCCGAGGCCAAGATCCGCGCCAAGGAGCTCAGCGTGGACGGCGCACTGTTCCCCTGGCGCACCATCAACGGGCTGGAGGCCAGCGCCTACTACGCAGCCGGCACGGCACAGTTCCACATTGCCGCAGCCATCGCCTTCGCCACGAACAGGTACCTCTGGGCTACCGGGGATACCGCGTTCCGTGACGGGATGGGCGCCGAACTGCTGATCGAAACCGCACGCATGTGGATCTCGCTGGGCTTCTTCGGCAAGGACGGGCTCTTCCACATCCACGGCGTCACCGGCCCGGACGAGTACACCGCCGTGGTCAACGACAACCTGTACACCAACGTCATGGCCCGCTTTAACCTCCGCGCTGCTGCCGCCCTGGAGCATGCCGGCGTCAGCCAGGAAGAACGGCAGCTGTGGGAGGCCGCGGCCAACCTGATGCAGCTGCCGTTCGATGACCGCATGCAGGTCCACTCCCAGGACAACGACTTCATGACCCTGGAGGCCTGGGACTGGACCACACCACGGTCCAAATACCCACTGCTGCTGCACTTCCACCCGCTGGTGATCTACCGCCACCAGGTCCTCAAGCAGGCTGACACCGTCCTGGCGATGTTCCTGCAGTGGCAGGACTTCACCGCGGAGGAAAAGCAGCGGGCGTTCGACTTCTACGACCCCATCACCACGGGCGATTCCACCCTTTCCGCGTGCGTGCAGGGCATCATGGCCGCAGAGGTGGGGTACTCCAAGGAAGCACTGGACCACTTCACCAATGCCGTGTTCATCGACCTTGATGACACGCACGGCAACACCATCGACGGCGTGCACATCGCCTCCACCGGCGGGGTGTGGAGTTCGCTCGTCTGCGGCTTTGCCGGCCTCCGCGACCAAGGGCCCGTTCCCTATTTCGACCCGCGCCTGCCGGCTGAGTGGAACGGGCTGACCTTCCACCTCAAGATCCGGGGCCGGCTGCTGCTGGTGCAGTTGGATTCCGGCTCGCTGACCCTGACGGTGCAGGAGGGCGAAACCCTCGAGGTGGACGTCCGTGGCCAGCTGCTGGCTGTTGGGGCCGAGCCGGTCCGGGTGGCACTTGAGCCCGTCAGTGAACCGGAGCCCACGGTCTTCCCGAGCGGACTTCCGACGGCGAGCATCCCGGTGGTGCGCGGCCACAGCTGAGCCGCTGCCCACCCCAGCGCGGGCTAAGCCGGGGAGGAGGCGGCGGCGGGCCGCCGCCTTACTCTCCTGCCGCCGTCGTCCGTTCCACCTCGGGTGACCGGTCCAGGGGGTGGGCCAGCTCGTCGTCGGGCATCCGTGCCACGGCCATGGCGACCACCGCCATGACGGGGCAGACGCCGCCGGCCAGCAGGAAGATCAGCCAAATGGGCAGGACCTCCGCCGCAGGGCCGGCCAGGGCCATGGACACCGGCATCAGGGCGAGCGACACGAAGAAATCCAGGCTGGAGACCCGGCCCAGCAGGTGGGGCGGAACGCGCCGCTGGAGCAGCGTGCCCCAGATGACCATGCCCACGCTGCCGGTCACGCCCCACACAAACAGGGCTGCCGCCATGACCCAGAAGTTGTCCATGAGGCCGACGGCGGCCAGCGGCATACTGCCGATTCCCCAGGACACCATCATCACCGTGAGGTAGCGCCGCGGCAGCCGAAGGGACGCCGTGACGAGGGAGCCCGCTGCCGCGCCGACGCCCATGACTGCCAGCAGGAAGCCGAACATGCTGGAGTCGCCGCCCAGCTGGTCGCGCACCACGAACGGCAGTAGCACCTCGATAGGGCCGATCAGGAACAGCACGGAGATGCACGCCCAGATCAGGGTCCACAGCAGCCACGGCGTGCGGAGGGTGTAGCTGACGCCCTCGCGAAGGTCATTCAAGAACGACTGTTTCCGGTGCTCCCCGGGGCTCTGTTCATGCCCGCCGTGCTGCGTGGCCAGGGTATGGCGGCCCAGGAAGTTCAGCACGATGAACGCCAGCAGGTGGCACATGGCCACACCCGTCACCGCATGCGAGGGCGAGAGGGCGGCCACCAGGATGCCCGCCACGGCAGGGCCTGCCGCCTGCTGGAGGACCGGCCGCATGGTGCCTTCCATGCCGTTAGCTGCCAGCAGGTCCTCGGCGGGGAGGATGCGCGGCAGGATGGCCGAGTAGGCGGGGAAGAAGAAGGCGGCGCCGACGCCCAGGACGAACGCGCCTGCCGCAACATGCCACAGCTGCAGCCAACCGGTTATCGCCGGTCCGCTGATGGTTGCGATGACCGCCAGGTTCGCGCCTTCGACGGCGATGATCAGCCGGCGCTGCGGGATCCGGTCGGCTGCGATGCCACCGGCCAGGACGAACGCCACCAGGCCGATACTGCCGGCGGCCGCCACCATGGAAAGCTCAAGCGGTCCGCCGCCCAGGTGGATTACCTGGTAAACCATGGCCACGGCCCACATGCCCGAGCCGAAGATGGAGATGGCCAGCGCTGCGATCAGGACCCGGTACTCACGGTGGGCAAAGGGGCGCAGGGCTTTGGGGGCGGGCATGGGGTTAATTCTAGGCTCTGGGCGACAGCCGGGGACCGGCCCGAAACCCCCTCCCGAAGGCAACGCGGGGTCACTCCCGGCCCACTATCCGCCGTTCTTTGGGCCTGTTCTGACCCCGCGTTGCTTCGTCTTAGCCGGCGAGGAGGGTGCTGGCTTCCTGGCGGGTGGTGCCGGAGTCCTGGATGCCGTCGGCGATGTGGGCGAGGGCGGCGGGGATGTCGCGGCCTTTTTTGCGCATCGCGGTGGCCCAGAGCCGGCCGGCGCGGTAGGAGGAGCGGACCAGGGGCCCGGACATGACACCGAGGAAGCCGATCTCGTCCGCTTGCTGCTGCAGGTCCACGAATTCCTGCGGCTTGACCCAGCGGTCCACGGGCAGGTGGCGTTCGGAGGGGCGCAGGTACTGGGTGATGGTGATCAGGTCGCAGCCGGCGGCGTGCAGGTCGCGGAGGGCTTCGGAGATTTCCTCGCGGGTTTCGCCCATGCCCAGGATCAGGTTGGACTTGGTGACCATGCCCAGGTTCCGGCCCTGGGTGATGACGTCCAGGGACCGGTCGTAGCGGAACGCCGGGCGGATCCGCTTGAATATCCGGGGCACGGTTTCGACGTTGTGCGCGAACACTTCGGGCTTCGAGGCGCAGATCGCGGCGATGTGCTCCGGCTTGCCGGAGAAGTCCGGGATGAGCAGTTCGACGCCCGTGCCGGGGTTCAGTTCGTGGATTTTGCGGACGGTTTCGGCGTAGAGCCAGACGCCTTCGTCTTCGAGGTCATCGCGGGCCACGCCGGTGACGGTGGCGTAGCGCAGCTGCATGGCCTGGACGGAGCGGGCCACCTTGGTGGGTTCGAACCGGTCCACGGGGGAGGGTTTGCCGGTGTCGATCTGGCAGAAGTCGCAGCGGCGGGTGCATTCGGAGCCGCCGATCAGGAAGGTGGCTTCCTTGTCTTCCCAGCATTCGAAAATGTTGGGGCAGCCGGCTTCTTCGCAGACGGTGTGCAGGCCTTCCTTTTTCACCAGGTTCTTCAGCCCGACGAACTCCGGGCCCATCTGGACCTTGGCCTTGATCCAGTCCGGCTTGCGCTCCACCGGGGTGGCCGCATTGCGCTGCTCGATCCGCAGCATCTTCCGGCCTTCAGGTGCCAGTGTCATGGTTGTTTCCTTTGTTCGTGCGGGGTTGTTGTGCTCCGGCCGGCAGCGGTTGCTAGCATTCGACGACGTTGACGGCGAGGCCGCCCATGGCGGTTTCCTTGTATTTGGAGGACATGTCCTTGCCGGTTTCGCGCATGGTGATGATGACCTCGTCGAGGGAGACGCGGTGGGTGCCGTCGCCCCAGAGCGCCATTTTCGCGGCGTTGATCGCTTTCGCGGCGGCGATCGCGTTCCGTTCGATGCACGGGACCTGGACCAGCCCGCCGATCGGGTCACACGTCAGGCCCAGGTTGTGTTCCATCGCGATTTCCGCGGCGTTTTCCACCTGCGCCGGGGACCCGCCCATCACCTCGGCCAGGCCCGCGGCCGCCATCGACGACGCCGACCCCACCTCGCCCTGGCAACCCACCTCCGCCCCCGAGATCGACGCCTGTTCCTTGTAGAGCACCCCGACGGCCCCGGCGGCGAGCAGGAACTTCACCACGACGTCGTCGCGGTCCTGCTGGCCGGCCTGGTCCATGCCGGGGGCGAAATGCAGCGCGTAGAACAGCACCGCCGGGATGATCCCGGCCGCGCCGTTGGTCGGGGCGGTCACCACCCGCCCGCCCGAGGCGTTCTCCTCGTTCACGGCCAAGGCGATCAGGTTCACCCACTCCTGCCAGTACTTCGGGTCATGGAAGTCCTGGTCCTGGCCGTCACTGTCCGGGGTGTCAGGTTCCAGGCGTGAGCTTTCCTTCTTCAGCCGCTCGTACCAGTCAGGGGCCCGGCGTCGGACCTTCAGCCCGCCCGGCAGCACCCCCTCACGCTTCAACGACGTCGCCACGCAGTCCTCCATCACGGACCAGATATGCAGCAGCCCCGCGCGGATCTCCTCCTCCGTGCGGGAGGCCTTCTCGTTGACCAGCATGACATCGCTGATGCCCAACCCGGTTTCCCGGCAGTGCTCCAGGAGCTCGGCGGCGGTGCGGAACGGCAGCGGCAGTTCCTTCTTCGACTCCTCCAGCTCCTGCTGCGCCGCGTCCTCCTCACCCTCACGCACGATGAACCCGCCACCGACCGAGAAGAACGTCGCCGAATGCAGCACAGTGCCCTCGGCACCGGTCACGGTGAACGTCATCCCGTTGGTATGCCGCGGCAGCACAGTCAACGGCCGCAGCACCATGTCCTTCACCCCGTACGGCAACGCCACCGCCCCGGCCAGCTGCAGCACACCGGTCTCCGCTATCGCAGCCAGCCGGGCCTCCACCTCCTCGGGCAGGATCAACTCCGGATGGAACCCCTCCAACCCCAACAAAATCGCGGTCATCGTCCCATGCCCGTGCCCCGTCGCAGCCAAAGACCCATACAGATCCACCCGCAACCCCGCCACCTCCGCCAACACCCCGGAAGCCTTCAACTCCTCCGCAAACACAGCAGCAGCCCGCATCGGACCGACCGTGTGCGAGCTTGAGGGACCGATCCCAATCGAAAAGAGATCAAAAACACCAACAGCCATGGCAGGTCTTCCTAACTGAATGGAGAAGGGGAAAGGAACAGCGGGGCCGGGGTTTCGACAGGCTCAACCACCGGAAGGTGACGTACACACATGGGGCCGGCGGAGCCGGACTTTTCGAAAGCGTGCGTCAAAGCGACGAAGGAGCAGCACGCGTGAAAATGTCCGGTCCGGCGGTCCCGGAGCCCGCCACGGCCTAGGACAGAGGTGCGATGCCCGGGTAGAGCGGGTGGGCTGCAGCCAGGGCCTCGACGCGGTTCCGCAGCCCGGAAAGGTCCGCATCGGCGTCGGCCGTTAAAGCCTCGGCGATGATGTCCGCAACCTCGCGGAACGCTGCTTCGCCGAAGCCGCGGGTGGCGAGTGCGGGCGTGCCGATGCGGAGGCCGGAGGTGACCATGGGCGGGCGCGGGTCGAAGGGAACGGCGTTGCGGTTGACCGTGATGTCGATCGCCGCGAGCCGGTCTTCGGCCTGCTGGCCGTCGAGTTCGCAGTTGCGCAGGTCCACCAGGACCAGGTGGACGTCGGTGCCGCCGGAGATCACGTTGATGCCCTTGGCGGTGACATCGGGCTGGACCAGGCGCTCGGCCAGAATGCGGGCACCGGCCAGGACGCGCTCCTGGCGTTCCTTGAACTCGGCAGACGCGGCGATCTTGAACGCCACGGCTTTGCCGGCGATGACGTGCTCGAGTGGCCCGCCCTGCTGGCCCGGGAACACTGCCGAGTTGATCTTCTTGGCCACGTCGGCGTCGTTGGACAGGATGATGCCGCCGCGTGGACCGGCGAGGGTCTTGTGCGTGGTGGACGTGGTGACGTGCGCGTGCGGCACGGGGGAGGGGTGCAGTCCGGCGGCAACCAGTCCGGCGAAGTGGGCCATGTCCACCATCAGGTAGGCGCCCACCGAATCGGCGATGCGGCGGAATTCGGCGAAGTCCAGCTGCCGTGCGTAGGCGGACCAGCCGGCCACGATCAGCTGCGGCTTGTGCTCCTGGGCCAGGCGCTCCACCTCTGCCATGTCAATGGTGTGGGTGTCTTCGCGGACCTGGTACGGAACCACATTGTAGAGCTTGCCGGAGAAGTTGATCTTCATGCCGTGGGTGAGGTGCCCGCCGTGGGCCAGGTTCAGGCCCATGATGGTGTCACCCGGCTTGATCAGCGCGTGCATGACGGATGCGTTCGCCTGGGCGCCGGAGTGCGGCTGGACGTTCGCGTACTCGGCGCCGAAAAGGGCCTTGACGCGGTCGATCGCCAACTGCTCGATCACGTCCACGTGCTCGCAGCCGCCGTAGTAGCGCTTGGCGGGATACCCCTCGGCATACTTGTTTGTCAGCACCGAGCCCTGCGCCTGCATGACAGCAACGGCCGTGTGGTTCTCGGACGCGATCATTTCCAGGCCGTCGCGCTGGCGGCCCAGTTCGTCGTCGATCTTTGCTGCGATCTCAGGGTCCAGCTCGGACAGGTCAGCGTCCAGGGACGGGGAGATGACCTGCTCGAAGGCTGCCGTTGCGGCAGCGGCGCCGCTCACAGCTCGCCGCCGTTGGCTGCGGCGTACTCTTCTGCGGACATGAGCGGGCCTTCTTCAGTGACCGCCACCTTGAAGAGCCAGCCGGCGCCATAAGGGTCGGTGTTGATGAGGGCGGGGTCCGAGACGACGCCGTCGTTGATCTCGACGACCTCGCCGGTGACCGGGGCGTACAGGTCGGACACGGACTTGGTGGATTCCACCTCGCCGCAGGTTTCGCCGGCAGTAACCGTGGAGCCCACCTCGGGCAGGTCCACGTACACAATGTCACCCAGGGCGTCGGCGGCAACAGCGGAAATCCCGACCCCCGTGGGCCCGGACCCGTCACCAGCAACCCATTCGTGCTCGGCGGAGTACTTAAGTTCAGCAACAACTTTGCTCATGTGTAATTCCTTAGTTCTTGGAGTGTGAAAAGTGAGAGAGCGTTTGGTTCAAACCTGCGAAAGGTGAGAGAGCGTCGGAGGGCCGGCGGAGCCGGGCTTTTCGAAAGCGTGCGTCAAAGCGACGAAGGAGCAGCACGCGTGAAAAGTCCGGTCTGCCGGCACGTACCCGGCCGCGAGGGGAGTCACTTCGTGCGCTTGTAGAACGGGAGTTCAACTACTTCGAACTTCTCTGGCTTGCCGCGGAGGTCGATGTCCAGGACGGTGCCGGGGGTGGCGAATTCGACGTCGACGTAGGCCATGGCCACGGGGTAGCCGAGCGTCGGGCTGGGCTGGCCGGAGGTGACCTCCCCTACCAGGGTGCCGTCCTTGAGGACGGGGTAGTGGGCCCGGGCGGCGCGGCGGCCGGTTCCCTTGAGGCCCACCAGCTTTTGGCCGACCGTTGATCCGAATCCGGCAGCCTTGATTGAAGCCAGCGCCTCCTTGCCCACGAAGTCGCTCTCCTTGGTGAGCGACACAACGGGGCCGAGGCCCGCGGAGTAGGCGTTCACGTGGCGGGACAACTCGTTCCCGTACAGCGGCATGCCGGCTTCAAGGCGGAGCGAGTCGCGGGCGGCGAGGCCGGCGGGGATCAGGCCGGAGCCTTCACCTGCTTCCAGCAGCGCGTCCCAGAGCCCGGCCGCGTCCAGGTTGCCAATGTAGATCTCGAAGCCGTCCTCGCCGGTGTACCCGGTGCGGGCCACAAGGAGATCCTGGACCGCACCGCTGACGGTGATGCCCACCTCAACGGCGGCGTAGTACTTGAGTTCCGTGACCAGCGGGTGCTGGTGCGCCGGGACGAGCTTCAGCAGGATTTCTTCGGCCGCCGGTCCCTGGATGGCGATCAGCGAAGTCTCGGCAGAGGCGTCATCGACGGCGACATCGAAGTCCGCCGCCCGCTCCAGGAGCGCCCTGGCCACGACGGCGGCATTGCCCGCGTTGGGAACCACCAGGTACTGGTCCACGCCTTCCTTCGGGGAAGGGCGGCGGTAGGAGATGAGGTCGTCAATGATGCCGCCGTCAGCGTCGCAGATCAGTGAGTACTTCGCCTTGCCGACGGCAACCGCGGAGAGTTTTCCGGCCAGGGCGTAGTCCAGGAACGCTGCGGCGTCGGGACCGGTCACCCAGACTTCACCCATGTGGGACAGGTCGAACAACCCGGCAGCATTGCGGACCGCGTGGTGTTCCGCCAGCTCTGATGCGTACTTGAGCGGCATCTGCCAGCCACCGAAGTCCGTAAAGGAGGCGCCGGCTTTCTTGTGCTGCTCGAACAGGGCAGTGTATTTCTCGGTCATCAGGAATCCTTACTGTTGCCGGTGGTCGAGCCTGTCGAGATCCAGGTTTCGACAGGCTCAACCAACGGGCGAATTAGTTTTCGAAGTCTTCGAGCGGCGGGCAGGAGCAGATGAGGTTGCGGTCCCCGGCTGCGCCGTCGATCCGGCCGACGGGCGGGAAGTACTTGTCCTGCCGCAGTGCAGAGACAGGGAAGGCGGCCTGCTCGCGCGGGTAGGCGCGGTCCCAGTCAGAGCTGACGACGGCGGCTGCCGTGTGGGGTGCGTTGCGCAGCGGCGAGTTTTCCAGGGAGAAGTCCCCGGCGGCCACCTGGTCGATTTCGGCGCGGATGGTGATCATCGCGTCGATGAAGCGGTCGATCTCGGCGAGGTCCTCGGACTCGGTGGGCTCCACCATCAGCGTCCCGGCCACCGGGAAGGCGAGGGTGGGGGCGTGGAATCCGAAGTCGATGAGGCGCTTGGCCACGTCCTCGGCGGTGACACCCGTCTTCGCGGTCAGTTCGCGCAGGTCGAGGATGCACTCGTGCGCCACCAGCCCGCCCTCACCCGTGTACAGCACAGGGAAAAACTCGTTCAGCCGGGAAGCGACGTAGTTGGCCGCCAGGAGTGCGGACTTCGTGGCCTCGGTCAGGCCCTCGCCGCCCATCAGCTTCACGTAGGCCCACGAAATCGGCAGGACACCGGCGGAGCCGTATCGTGACGCGCTGATGGCCACGCCGTGGCCCTCCTCATGCGCGGCTTTGTTGGCGTCGCCCGGCATAAAGGGTGCCAGGTGTGCCTTGGCAGCTACGGGTCCGACGCCGGGGCCGCCGCCGCCGTGCGGGATGCAGAAAGTCTTGTGCAGGTTCAGGTGGGACACGTCGCCGCCGAACTTGCCGGGTTGAGCCAAACCGACCAGGGCGTTGAGGTTTGCCCCGTCGACGTAGACCTGCCCGCCCGCGGCGTGGATGGCGTCGCAGACCTCGCGGACGTCGGCGTCGTACACACCGTGGGTGGAGGGGTAGGTGATCATGATGCAGGACAGGACGTCCTTGTTGGCCTCGATCTTCGCGGTCAGGTCCGCGTGGTCGATGGTTCCGTCGGCGGCGGTGGCCACGACAACAACCTTCATGCCGGCCAGGACCGCGGAGGCAGCATTGGTGCCGTGGGCGGAGGCCGGGATCAGGCAGACGTTGCGCTGGTCGTCGCCGCGGGACAGGTGGTAGCCGCGGATCGCCAGCAGCCCTGCAAGTTCACCCTGGGAACCGGCGTTGGGCTGGATGGACACCTGGTCGTAGCCGGTGATCTCGGTGAGGTCGGCTTCCAGGCCTTCAATCAGTTCGCGCCAGCCCTCAGTTTGCGAGTCGGGGGCGAACGGGTGGATTGAGGCGAATTCGGGCCAGGAGATGGCTTCCATCTCCACGGTGGCGTTCAGCTTCATGGTGCACGAACCCAGCGGGATCATGGTGCGGTCCAGCGCCAGGTCGCGGTCCGAGAGGCGGCGGATGTACCGCAGCAGCTGGGTCTCGGAGCGGTGGGTGTTGAACACCGGGTGCTGCAGGTAGCCCGAGGTGCGGAGCACCGTTTCGGGCAGCTCGTAGCCCTGTGCGTCCCCGATCGGACCGGCGCCAAAGGCGACGGCAACAGCGGAAAGTGTTGCCGCCGTCGTCGTCTCATCGATGGAAACACCCACGGTGTCTTCGTCGACGAAGCGCAGGTTGATGCCCCGGGCCTCAGCCGCGGTGATGGCCTTGCGGGCCTTGCCGGGGACACGGACGGTAAGGGTGTCGAAGAAGGAGTCGCTGACGAGCTCCCGGCCCACCTTGGCGAGGGCGGTGGCGAGCACCCGGGTGTTGTTGTGGACCCTCTCGGCGATGGCCTTCAACCCGTCCGGGCCGTGGTAAACGGCGTAGAAGGAGGACACGATGGCGAGCAGCGCCTGGGCGGTGCAGATGTTCGAGGTCGCCTTTTCCCGGCGGATGTGCTGCTCGCGGGTCTGCAGCGCGAGACGGTAGGCGGGGGCGCCTGCATTATCCTTGGACACGCCGACGATGCGGCCCGGCAGGGTGCGTTCCATGCCGGTCCGGACGGCCATGTAGGCCGCGTGCGGGCCGCCGAAAAACAGCGGAACGCCAAAGCGCTGGGTAGAGCCGACGGCGATATCGGCGCCCTGCTCGCCTGGAGGGGTGATCAGGGTGAGGGCGAGGAGGTCGGCAGCGACGGTGACGAGGGCGCCGCGTTCCTTGGCTTCAGCGATGACCGCCGACTGGTCCCACACCCGGCCCGAGACGCCGGGCTGCTGCAGCACGATGCCGTTGATGGCGCCGTCGGGCAGTCCGTTGGACAGGTCGGCAATTTCAACTTCGAAGCCAAGCGCCTCGGCGCGGCCCTGGACGATGGCAATGGTCTGGGGAAGGCAATCGGCATCCAGGACCGTCTTGCCGTCCTTGGCGTCCTTATTCTTGTTGGCCCGGCGCATCAGCAGCACGGCCTCTGCCACGGCGGTGGCTTCGTCCAACAGCGACGCGTTCGCGACCGGAAGCGCGGTCAGGTCCTGGACCATGGTCTGGAAGTTCAGCAGCGCCTCAAGCCGGCCCTGGGAAATTTCAGGCTGGTAGGGGGTGTAGGCCGTGTACCAGGCCGGCGCTTCCAGGACGTTGCGGCGGATGACGGCCGGGGTGATGGTGTCGTAGTAGCCCTGGCCGATCATCTGGACCGCGGTCTTGTTTTTGGCGGCGATCCGGCGCAGCTCGGCCAGGACCTCAACCTCGCTCATGGCGGCCGCCAGCCGGAGGGCCTTGTCCTGGCGGATCGAGGCAGGGACGGCAACGTCCACGAGACCGTCCACGCTGTCGTAGCCCACGGCTTTGAGCATCGCGTCGACGTCGGCCTGGCGGCGCGCGCCGATGTGCCGGTCGGCAAAAGTCGATGGAAGGGATTGAATCGTCATGAGGAACTCCAGGTCTGGCCGGCCACTGGTGGCACGGCATGGTTTGGGTTCCTCCCCGCTCTGTATTGGACCTGAGAGATTCCGGTGGAGCCTGTTTGTGGCAGGGCCCGCCTTGCACCGTCGGTGAGTCCGGGACCCCTCGTCAAAGGGATGTGGCCGGGCTGCTTTCCAGAGTCGCCTCGCCGTGACGGTACATGGGCCTGAGAGATTCCTGGGGAGGATTTGCTCCTACGGCGCCTGCCCGGTGTTGCTCCGGGAGGACTCTCCCGTCACAGCTCGAAAGGCTTATTCAAATATGGGTGATTCGGCTCACAAGGTACAGGCTGAAGGGCTTCGAAAGCAAATCCGTCCAGTCATGACGGCCGGGAGCAGCCGGTTCGCGACGTTGTTGCGGGCGGGGGTTTGACAATCATTCGTGACCGGAACCACACTGAACCCGTGATCGGCGCTGCTTCGCAACTGATCATGACTTCTAACTTAATGCCTTTGACCTGCGGCGGGAGAGTCCTGCCCGGTACATTCAGCAGGCGCCGTAGGAGCAAACCCTCCCCAGGAAACTCTCAGGCCCCCGTACCGCCGCGGAAAGGCAACTCTGGAAAGCAGCCAGGCAGGTCCTGGCTCACCGACGGTGCAAGCACGCCTTTATGGCTGCGGAAACTCTCAGGTCCTGTACAGAGCGGGGAGGAACCGAATCTTTGTGGCACTTGACGGTGCTGCTTGAACGATGGAGTTCCTCATGACGATTCATCCCCCGACGTCCCCCAGCGGCCAACCACACCCAGGCAAAGCCCAACACAGCGAACCGCCGCACCTGGAGCGGCAGCTCAGCAACCGGCACATCCAGCTCATCGCCATCGGCGGAGCCATTGGCACGGGCCTCTTCATGGGCTCCGGCAAAACAATCTCCGCGGCCGGCCCGTCCGTGATCTTCGTGTACATGATCATCGGGTTCATGCTCTTCTTCGTGATGCGGGCCATGGGCGAACTGCTGCTGAGCAACCTGAACTACAAGTCCTTCAGCGATTTCGCGGCCGACCTCCTGGGGCCCTGGGCCGGGTTCTTCACGGGATGGACCTACTGGTTCTGTTGGGTGATCACCGGCATCGCCGACGTCATCGCCATCGCCGGGTACTCCCGGGAACTCTGGCCCTCGCTGCCGCTGTGGATCCCCGGGCTGGCCACAGTCGCCATTCTCCTGCTGCTCAACCTCGCCACCGTGAAGGCGTTCGGTGAGACGGAATTCTGGTTCGCCCTCATCAAGATCATCGCCATCGCAGCGCTGATCATCGTGGGCCTGTTCATGATCTTCACCGGGTTCCAAAGCGACGCAGGAGCCGCCGGGTTCAGCAACCTGTGGAGCCACGGCGGTTTCTTCCCCAACGAATTCATGGGTTTCGTGGCCGGTTTCCAGATCGCCGTTTTCGCCTTCGTCGGCATCGAGCTTGTTGGCACAACGGCCGCCGAGGCCAAGAATCCTGAACGGAACCTGCCCAAGGCCATTAACGCCATCCCCATCCGCGTGCTGCTCTTCTACGTCGGCGCCCTGATCATCCTGATGTCCGTCACCCCCTGGACCCAGTTCGCGGCCGGCCACAGCCCCTTCATCGGAATGTTCTCCCTGGCCGGGCTTGGAGCCGCGGCAACCATCGTCAACCTGGTGGTCCTGAGCTCCGCCATGTCCTCCGCCAACTCGGGCATCTACTCCACGTCCCGGATGGTCTTTGGCCTGGCACAGGAAGGCGACGCTCCCGGCATCTTCAGCCGCCTCTCCACGAGGAAAGTACCCAGCAACGCGCTGTTCCTGTCCTGCGTGCTGCTGCTCTCCGGCGTCGTCCTGATGTATGCCGGCCAGGACGTGGGCAAGGCCTTCGAGATGGTCACCACCGTGTCCGCCGTCTGCTTCATCTTCGTCTGGTCCATCATCCTTGCCAGCTACCTCGCCTTCCGGCGCCGCCGCCCGCACCTGCACGCGGCGTCCGCGTTCAAAATGCCCGGCGGCATCCCCGTGGTGTGGCTGATCTTCGCCTTCTTCGCCTTCGTCCTTTGGGCCCTCACCACCCAGTCCGACACCCTAGCCGCGCTGCTGGTCACCCCCGCATGGTTCCTTGTGCTGGGCATCGCGTGGGCCATCCTGCGGCGCCGCCCGGCACATCTCGCCCGCTTCGCCGTCTTCCAGGCCGAGCTCCGGGCCGATGAGGCTGCAGCGGGCCGCAGCAAGGGGGCAGTGAACGACAGGACTCCCCAGAAAGAGCAGGCGCCGAAGTGATCGGCACGGACGTGACGGACGCGGCAGGCGAGCGGGTCACCCGGCCAGGCACCAAACCGCATACGCGGGCGTCCCGGGAAGCCAGGAGCCTTCCCACCCGTCTGGAGATCATCCCGACAGAGGGCATCACGGCCGGCGTCCGGGCCCACGTTCCAGCGGGGTCCACCATCACCGTGACGTGCCTGCCGCACCATGGCATCGCGCGGACCATGCAGACCGCGCTGCTGCTGGCCGGTATGGGATACAGCGCGGTCCCGCACCTTGCTGCCCGGAGCATCGGGAGTCGCCAGCAGCTGGAAAACGCGCTGCGGGACTGCCGGGATGCAGGGATCACGGAGGTGTTCGCCATCGGCGGTGATGCTTCGGAAGCTGCCGGACCGTACAGCAACTCCCTTCAACTGCTGGAGGACATCATGGAGCTGTCGGGCGGGGACATCTCGGCGGGAGTGGCGGGATACCCGGAAGGGCACCCGCATCACGGCGAGCTCCAGATGCTCGACGCCCTGCTGGAAAAGCAGCACCTGGCATCCGGCGTCACCACCCAGATGTGCTTTTCCGTTCCCCGGATCAGCTGGTACGCGGAAACCCTCCGGCGCGAAGGTGTCCAGCTGCCCATCTGGGCGGGGGTGCCCGGCGCCGTCCCCCGTGCCAAGCTCATCGCGCTCGCGGCAAAGATCGGCGTCGGCCCGTCCCTGAAGTTCCTCACCCGGCAGGGGCCGCTCGGCCGCCGTCTGCTCAGCGGCAGCAGCTACTCGCCCCTGCCGATCCTGGACCAGCTCCGCGATGTTCCGGAGATTGCAGGCATCCACCTGTACACCTTCAACAGCCTGGGCCATGGAAACCCGCAGGCCACGTCATAGAAGTTAAGCATGCTTAGTGTTGATCCACTTAGGATGGAGAAGCACGGCAGCCCACCGCTGCAGGTCGATTTGAATGAAGGTGACCATGGCCAAGAGCAGCAATCCCGCAGTACGAATCGCACAGGAAACCGCCCACAACGCGGTGTTCGACGCCGACGGCAAGCCCAAGCCGGGCGTCCACAACATGCTCCTGAAGGCGGTGGAAATCCAGCGTCCACTGGTGGTGGCCTACATCCGCCGGCTGCAAAAGAAGCATCCCCGCGCCACGGCGGCGCAGCTGGCGAACATCCTGGAACGCGACTACCTCCGTGCCGTCACCGGCGGGGGTGCAGTGGTGGGCGCTACCGCCGTCGTCCCAGGGGTGGGAACGGTGGCGTCGCTGGGACTGTCCGCGGCCGCCACCGTGGGGTTCCTGGAAGCAACAGCCCTGTACGCGACGTCCCTGGCGGAGCTGCACGGCATCCGCCTCACCAACCCCGAGAAGGCCAGCACCATGGTCATGGCCATCATGCTTGGCGAAGAGGGGACGGCGCTGCTGGGAACCCTCAGCGGCCAGGCCGCGGGCAGCGGAGTCAACGCCACCAGGGCCTGGGGCAGCATGCTTTCCAAATCCATGCCCATGCCGGGATTCAGCAGCATCCGGAGCAGGATCCAGAAGGCTTTCCTCAAAAACCTCCTCAAGCGCCAGGGCACGGCACTGTTTGGCAGGGCCCTGCCGTTCGGCATCGGGGCTGTGGTGGGTGGAGCAGGTAACCTCATGATGGGCCGCGCGGTGGTGTCCAACGCCAAGGAAGCGTTCGGCCCCATGCCGGACACCATTCCCGGGGAGCTTAAGCCCACCGCTGCCGCTCCGGACAACCTGACGCTGGAAGGCGACACACTTGGATCTCAACGCTGACCTCGGCGAATCATTCGGCTCCTGGACGATGGGAGACGACGCCGCGATGTTCCAGCTGGTGACCAGCGCCAACGTGGCCTGCGGGTTCCACGCCGGGGACCCCATCACCATGCTCGACAGCTGCCGGGCAGCCTACGAGCTCGACGTCACGGTGGGTGCGCACGTCGGCTACCGCGACCTGCCGGGCTTCGGCCGGCGCTCCCTGGACACAAGCTTCGATGAGCTGTTCGGCGACGTGCTGTACCAGCTGGGCGCCCTCGACGGCGTTGCCCACGCCGTGGGTGCCTCCGTGGACTACGTGAAGCCCCACGGCGCGCTGTACAACCGGCTGGTCCATGACGCCGGGCAGGCCTCGGCTGTGGTTGCAGCGGTGAACGCGTACGATCCCGGGCTGCCCATCCTGGGACTGCCGGGCTCGGAACTGCTGAAGCAGGCACAGGAAGCCGGGCATCCGGTGTTTATCGAGGCCTTCGTGGACCGTGCCTACCGGGGCGACGGCACGCTGGTGCCGCGCTCGCAGGAAGGTGCCGTCCTGCACGACGTCGATGCGATCGTTGAGCGCGCAGTCCGCCTGGCAACTAAGGGCGAAGTGGTGGCCGTCGACGGTACAGTGGTGCAGGTCCGGCCGGATTCCCTGTGCATCCACGGCGACACCCCCGGTGCCGTGGAGATGGCCGCGGGCGTCCGGGCAGGACTCGAGGCGGCCGGCGTAGAGCTGGAGCCGTTCGCGTAGGCCGCCCTCCTCAGGCAACGCGGGGTCACTCCTGGCCCGCCGGAGGCCGTTTATGGGGCGTTGCCAGACCCCGCGTTGCTGTGCAGGAGCTGGCTCACCCGAAAATCAGGTGCGCCACCGTAAAGATCGCCAGCCCCGCCAGGGACCCCACAACCGTTCCGTTGATCCGGATGAACTGCAGGTCCTTGCCCACCTGCAGCTCAATCTTCTGCGAGGTTTCCTCCGCGTCCCAGCGGGCAACGGTATCCGTGATGACCCCGGCAATGTCGGACCTGTAGGTCCGCACCAGATAGCCTGCGGCGTCGCCGATCCAGGCGTTGACCTTGCCGGCGAGTTCGGGGTCGTTGACCAGCCTGGAGCCGAAGTCGCGGACGGCTGCCTTGAATTTGATGGTGAGGTCGCTGTCCGGATCCTCCACGGCGCCGAGCAGGGCGTTCTTCACCGTTCCCCACGTGCGCGACGCGAGTTCCCGGACCTCAGGGTCGCCAAGGACCTGGGCCTTAATGTCCTCGGCGCGGGCGATCATCACAGGATCGTGCTGCAGGTCCTGGGCAAGGTCGTTCAGGTACTTGTCGATGGACTGCCTGACCTGGTGGTTCGGATCGGACTGCACGGCACGCACGAACTTGAGGAACTCGATGTAGACCTTGTCGCCCACCAGCCCGTCCACGAACTGCGGCACCCAGGTTGGCGAACGCTCCGAGACCAGCCGGCTGACCGTTTCGTGGTTTTCGCTGACCCAGTCGGCCGCGCGGTCCACCAGCAGGTCCACCAGCTTGTGGTGGTGCCCGTCGTGGAAAATCCGCTCCGCCATCCTGCCCACCGGAGGTCCCCACGGCGGAGTGAGAAGGTGCTTGCGCACCATTCCCTCGATGACGGCCTGGACGTCGTCGTCATTCAGGACCTTGAACAGGCCCCGGATGACCGCCGCACCCTCTTTGGCCACCCGGTCGGCGCCGGCCGGAGCGGCCAGCCACTCGCCGGCCCGCCGGGCAATGTTGACGCTGGCGAGCTTCTCCTGCACCACCTGCTCCGAGAGGAAGTTGGTCTCCACGAACTCACCCAGCGAGGCGCCGATCTGGTCTTTGCGCCGCGGAATGATGGCAGTGTGCGGGATCTTGATGCCCATCGGGTACTTGAACAGCGCGGTCACCGCAAACCAGTCGGCCAGCGCGCCCACCATGCCGCCTTCCGCCGCCGCCCGCACGTACTGCAGCCACGGGTACTCCTTCTGCAGGGCGAAGGCGAAGACAAAAACCACCGCCATGGCGATCAGCAGGCCCAAGGCCACAAGCTTCATTTTCCGCAGCGCTGCCGCCTTTTCGGCATCGCCGGCGCTGAATTGGCGGCCGACGGCGGCGGCACCTGCCTGTGCGTCCGCCGGCACCGCGCGGGATGGCTGGGCCGGGGCTTCCTGGGTAGTTGGCTCAGAGTTCACCTGCATGTGCCAAGCCTAGCCCCGCAGCAGGGGTGTGGTCGGCTACCGTGTCTCCATGACAAGTGAGGAGTCGGTGCCGCAGCGGCCCCTGGTCTTTGCCCACCGCGGTGCCAGCGCCGCGTTCGCCGAACACACCCGCGCCGCCTACCTGCAGGCGTTGGCGGACGGAGCCGACGGTGTCGAGTGCGACGTCCACCTCACGCGGGACCAGCACGTGGTCCTCCTGCATGACGCCAACCTGGACCGCACCTCGGACGGAACGGGGCCCGTGGCCGAGCGGACACTGCGCCAGCTGCGCCACCTGGACTTTTCCTCGTGGAAGGGCGCCCGCATCCCGGAGATCTACGGGGCACGCTCTGAACAGTTCCTGACCCTTCCGGAGCTGCTCGATATCCTCCGTGGAGCGGGACGGCCGGTAAAGCTCGCCATCGAACTGAAGCATCCCAGCCCCTATCAGCTCAAGCTGGAGGACAGGGTGCTCGAGGTACTCCGGGGCGAAGGCTGGAACCCGGCAGGCTCAACGGTGGACAACATCGCCGTGACATTCATGAGCTTCAGCCCGGATTCCGTCCGGCACCTGCTCCATTCTGTGCCGGCGCAATACATCTGTCAGCTGGTGGACGACATCAATATCCACGAGATCCGCGGCGGGTTGGGCCTGGGACTGATCACGGGCGGAGCCATCGCCAACCTCATGAAGGCAACCCAGCTGGAGGCCGAGCGGATCCTGGACGCGCGGCTGGCAGGCCTTGCAGGCCCGGGCATCGATTACGTGCGCGAGCATCCGGACACAGTACGGCGCTGGCTGGATGCCGGCCGGCGCTTCCGGGTGTGGACGGTGGATTCCGCGGAGGACGTGGCCCTCTGCCAGGAGCTGGGCATCCATGAAATCACCACCAACGTGCCCGCCCGGGTGCTGAGCCAGCTGCAGGTGGCCTCGCCGCAGGGAAGGTAGGACTTGGCGTGAGCAGGTACCCGGACGACGGCGGCCCCCGCCGCTGGTGGGCAGGTCCCCTGGACGTTGAGGGGCTTGCCCTGGGGGCCGTGAGTACCGCGGCCGCGGCCCTGAACCTCTACGCGGGATCGCCTGGCCGGTTCACCACCACCTCACAGCTGACCGCGGCCGCCTTCGATTCCTCAGGCCTTCTTCGGATTGCCGGCCGGAAGCTGCAGGGGTTCGCGCCTTTGTCCGGGTTCCGGCGCACGCAGGACGGCTGGATCCGGCTCCACGCCAATTACCCGCACCACGAGAAGCGGCTGATGCAGGCGCTCGGTGCTACCGCCGCAGCGGAGGTGGATGCCGCCCTCCTGGAGATGACATCGCTGGAGGCCGAAGCGGAAATTCAGGGCGCCGGCGGCATTGCCGCTGCCGTCCGGACGCGCAGTGGCTGGCTCGCCACCGGAATGGGCCAGGCGGCGGGCTCCGGTCCATGGATCTCCGTCACTTTTCCCGATGGTCAACACGCGGGGCTGGGCCTATCCAAGCCGGGGAACGGGCTTGAACTGACCGGGCTGGACATTCCACCAGCGCCCGCGCCGCACCACGCGACAGATCCCGCCCAGCCGCTCGCAGGTGTCCGGGTCCTCGACCTCACCAGGGTGATCGCCGGTCCTGTCGCCACCAGGCTCCTCGGAGCACTGGGTGCCGAAGTCCTGCGGATCGACCCGCCCGCGATGCCCGAACTTCCCGACCAGTTCGTGGACACCTGCTTCGGCAAGCGCAGCGCCGAGGCGGAGCTTGGCACCCCCGAAAACCAGCGCCGGCTGCACCAGCTCCTGACGGGCGCCGACGTGGTGGTCAGCGGCTACCGCGGAGGGGCTCTGGACCGTTTCGGGCTGCACGCCGGCGCGCTGCTGGCTTCCCGCCCGGACCTGGTGGTGGTCACGCTCGACAGCTGGGGCGGTACAGGGCCCTGGAGCGCGTGCCGCGGGTTCGACAGCATCGTCCAGGCCGCGAGCGGCATTGCCCACCTCTACGGAAAGGAGGACGACGGCGGATGGCGGCCGGGTGCCCTGCCTGTCCAGGCCCTGGACCACGCCACCGGGTACGGCGCTGCTGCCGCGGCTGTCGCCCTGCTCGCCGTCCGCCGGCAGACAGGCCTGGGCGGAGCAGCCCGGCTCTCCCTGGCCAGGACCGCCGAAGAGCTCTTCTCCCTGCCTGAGAACCTTGAGGAGGCTGCAGAATTGCCCGTTCCCGAATACCGGACCATGCCCAGCTCCTTCGGGGAGCTGCGCTATGTCCGGCCGCCGCTGTTGATCGACGGCCACCCGCTCGACTACCGCAACCCTCCGCCGCCCTATGGCAGCTCAGGGCTGGCTTGGGCCTGACGCCGCATCACGGTGGAGCGGGCGGTTTCAACCACCGGCTGCGCCTGTGATTGAGTGGAGCCATGTCTTCTCCCCGGTCCGGCCGGGCTGCCCGGATTCTCTCCGCCGCGGCCATGAGCGCCCTGCTCCTGGCCAGCGCCAGGCAGCATTTCAGGAACCCCGGTTTTTACCACCAGGTGGTTCCCGGCTACCTCTGCCGAGACGACGCATCAGCCGCAGACGGCGCCGCCAGCGCAGGCAGCACGGCAGACGGAAGTGCAGGGATGCCCGACGCCGGCCCACGCCATAGTGCGCAGCCTCCACGTCCGTTCGCCGTGCTGTCACGGGAGGAATGGATCGCAGCCAGCGGACTGCTGGAACTGGCCGCCGCCGTCGGGATCCTTGTCCCTCGGACGCGGACGGCGACCGCCACCGGACTCGCGGCGATGTTCACCGTGTTCCTGGCGGGGCATGTGGATGCGCTCCGGCGGGCCTACGGTCCGCACGGTACTCCTGCCCAGCGGAAGATCCACACGGTGCGCCTGCCGCTCCAGGCCCCGCTCATCCTGTGGGCGTGGAGCCTCCGCAGGCCGGCGCCGTCCAGCCTGACAGCAGGGCTGCTGCGGTGAAGCTGCTGGCATCTCCGGCAGTGCGGGTGGGCATCTCCATCAGCATCGCCACGGGTCTGTACGGGGTGTCCTTTGGGGCGCTTTCGGTGACATCCGGGCTCGACATCTGGCAGACCATGGCCCTGAGCCTGCTGCTGTTCAGCGGTGGCTCGCAGTTCGCGTTCATCGGGGTGGTGGGCGGCGGCGGCTCCGGCATCGCCGCGATGAGCGCCGCCACGCTGCTGGGCATGCGCAACGGCATCTACGGGATGCAGTTGAACGCCCTGCTGCGGCCCACCGGCTGGCGCAAATACGTCAGCGCCCAGCTGACCATCGACGAATCCACGGCCACCAGCACCGGCCAGACCGATCCTGCGGAGCAGCGTCGGGGATTCTGGGCCGCCGGCATCGGGATCTATGTGCTCTGGAACTTCTTCACGGCCGTGGGCGCGTTCGCCGGAAGCGGGCTGGGCGACCCCAAACAGTGGGGACTCGATGGTGCTGCCGTGGCCGCTTTCCTGGCGCTGCTGTGGCCGCGGCTCAAGGGCCGTGAACCCGTCGCAATTGCCGTGGTGTGCGCCCTGGCCACGGTGATCGCCGTGCCGTTCGTTCCGGCCGGCGTGCCCATCCTGGTGGCTGCCGTGGTTGCCGCGGTGATCGGCTGGTTCAGCCACGGCCGCAGCGACGAGGGCCTGGAGCCGGATGTGGAGCCGTACCGCGGACATCACGGCCACGACGGCCGGCGGTACACCCATTGGGGAAATGAGGGAGATCAGGGCAGCCAGGAGGATCACGACGGCGGCCGGTACCGCCGCCGGGACGGCACCGTTCCGGGAGCTGACTCATGAGCCTCTGGTTCTGGCTTTTGCTTGCCTGTGTGTTGGCCTACGCCTGGAAGCTGGTGGGCTACTTCGTGCCCGCACGGTTCCTGGAGGACCCGCGGATGTCCCGTATCGCCGGCACCATGACCATCGGACTGCTCGCGTCCCTGACCGTGGTGAACGCGGTGGCGTCCGGTCAGGCGCTGGCCGCCGACGCGCGGCTGGGCGCCCTGGCCGCGGCAGCCATAGCCCTGGCGCTCCGGGCCCCGTTCCTGGTGGTGGTCCTCGCAGGTGCAGGTGCTGCCGCCCTCTTGCGCATGCTCGGGTGGAACTGACACCGAATCCGGGCGGGACGGAAGCATGCGACGTGCCGCGCCGCAATCTGCGTGATGCAGGTCACGCCGGATGCGTGCCTGCGGCTGTACTATGAAACCGGCTGATGCAGTTGGCCGCGGAAGTTCGGCGAATGGCGACAATGGACAATCAGCTGCACGCTGCCGGAGAAAGAGCCGGCAGGCCCCACCACAAAAGCGCCCGACGGCGGGCGGGGCTGCCCCCCAAACGCTTCTACACCCGCTACGCCGGTTTGTCCGGTGTCCCGCCGGAGGACCTGGAGCAGCTCTCCGAAAGCCTGGGCCACTCGCTTGACCTTGATCCGTCGTCGCCAATTCCGGCGCTTCAGGCCCTGGTGCGGCAGGAGATCCGTAAGCGGGGAGACGCTGCCCACGGCTGACGTCCTGCCAGCATTCAAAAGTCCAACTGTGATGGACTGAAGAAAGGGCCGCACCATGTCACGGCGGCCAGGAGGAGGTACCAGATGAACGAACAGTCACCGCCCGTAGAGACGGAAGACGCCCGGGACGCCGGGGACGCCGGGAAAAAATCCGCCGAAAAGCAACTGCCGGGTCTGCCGGCAGGGGAGTACCAGGCAAAATCCCGCACCAGCTATCTTGACCCCCGGGGATCCGAATCCACCCGGGAAATGCGTGATACCGCGCGGCGCCGCCGGGACGCCGAGGAGAAGCTGCAGCAGCATCTCCTGCAGGCGAAGGACCACATCCCCAACGAACACCACCAGCACCCTGAACACAACGGCTCCGGACATCGCGGCTAGCAGGCCAAAAAGAGCCTGGCGGAAAGAAGCCCTGGCGCGCGGAAACGAGCCCTGATGCGCAGGGTGGGAATTGCGGGGGCCCAGGGGCCGGGGGAGTTGCTATGCCACTCCGTGGGCGGCGCCGTCCGGCGAGACGCTCCTGCGGCAGCTCTCTTCGACGGCCATTTCGTACCAGGCCTCCGCGCCAAATTCCGGTTCGGGAGTGTCCAGATTCTGGTAGAGGCCGTCCAGCAGGTCCGCCAGTTCCCCCGAGGTGAGCGTGGGAAGGACCTCTTCAGGCCCCCGCGGATCGTTGAGGTAGCGCGACAGCTTGGAACTGTTCATCGCACTGCGACCGTTGGGCGCCGGAAATGCAGGAACTGCTTCATGGGGATGGCTCTCCATCTCGAATGTACAGAGGCTGGCTGCGTAACCCTCTAGAAGTCTATGGCACCTGCTGGGCGCCCACAATGGTCGAAGTTGGAGGCTATGAAGGCTGGTACATATCCGTGGGCAGCAAGCTACCCGGGCAGGATACCGGCCGGCAGTGCGGCGGAAGCGGAAGCCGGCACCGGCACGTGGGCAGGAAGTGGCCGGCTTGGCCGAGTGGTCCGGATGGCATCTTCCACCAGAGCCAGCGGACGCTGCCAGGCGTCCGAGCCCGGTTCCATGGTGTCCACCACTCCGATCAGCATGGCGAGCAGGCGGAACATATCGGTCATGGAGATGTCCGCCCGCAGGCTCCCCTGTCCCTGGCCGCGGACCAACAAAACGCTGATGGATTCCATGAGGGAACCCGAAATGCCGGTCAGCAGCTCCCGGCGCCCGGCCACGGCTCCCAGCAGGTTGGCGTCCGCGCTGGCAGCATCCATCAGCGCCTCCAGCACCCGGAACAGGCCCGCGGCGGCGTCGATGTCCGCCAGGGCGCCGTCAATCACGGGATCCACGGTCAGCCGGAGTTGCCGGTTCAGCGCGGCAAGGACCAGTTCCTCCTTGTCCGCGAAATTCCGGAAGAGGGTGGCCGGGCCGACGCCGGCGGTCACTGCGATGGTCTGCAGGGGGACATCCGGGCCAAACTCACGGAAGCACTGCCGCGCCGCTGTGATGATTTTGTCCACGTTGCGCGCCGCGTCGGCACGAAGGGGCTTACGGGCGACGGCGAGACTCATGCGAAAAGGTTAGCAACGGAGCTGCAGGCGTTCACCGTTACTGGGGGGTAGGTGCTCATTGTGACGGAAGCACCCCATCCGTCCCTGCACCGGCCCCTGGCGCGTGGCAGACTGGCCTTATGCTGCTTGCTTTTTCCGTTGCCCCTTCCGGCGTTCCCAGCGAAGGTTCCCGGCCCGGTGACGCGTCCGTGCACGACGCCGTTGCCGCCGCGGTGAAAATCGTCCGGGAGTCGGGACTGCCCAACCAGACGGATTCAATGTTCACCACCATCGAGGGCGAATGGGACGAGGTGTTCGACGTCGTCAAGCGCGCCACCGAGGCAGTGGGGCAGTACGGCAGCCGGGTGTCCCTGGTGATCAAAGCCGACATCCGGCCCGGCTACACCGGTGAACTCACCGCCAAAGTGGACCGCCTGGAGGAAGCCCTGACCGACGGGTCCTGAGCAGCAGGCCTCCGGGGAGTTCCAGGACCTGTCAGTCTCTGGACCCGTACGTCGCTCCGTGCCAAACTGTGGCAATGTTCGAGCACAAGCCCCGTCCGGAGTGGATCGCCACCGAAAAGTTCCTGTCTGACGTTGTGGTTCATCCGGACCCTGCACTGCAGCAGGCCATTACCTCCGCCGCCGACGCGGGCATGCCGGCCATCGAGGTGGCACCCAACGCGGGAAAGCTCCTCAAGCTCCTGGTCCAGCTGTCCGGCGCCCGCCGCATCCTGGAAATCGGAACCCTCGCCGGTTTCAGCACCATCTGGATGGGCCGCGGCCTTCCCGACGACGGCACGCTGGTGACGTGCGAATTCCTGCCCAAGCATGCGGAAGTGGCCTGGGCCAACATCGATGCTGCCGGGCTGGGCGAGAAGGTGGAGATCCGGCTGGGGCCTGCACTGGACACCCTGGCTTCGCTCGAGGAAGAGGACAGGGAGCCCTTCGACTTCATCTTCATCGATGCCGACAAGGAAAACGACAGCCAGTACCTGGAGTGGGCGGTGCGGCTGGGGCGGCCGGGTGCCACCGTGGTGCTGGACAACACCATTTGGGAAGGTGCGGTGCTGGACCCGTCCATGGACCCGGTCAACGCCCCCGGCATCATCGAGGCCCTCCGGCTGCTGGGGGAGCACCCGGCGCTGGACGCAACGGTCATCCAAACGGTGGGTTCCAAGGGCTGGGACGGATTCGCGCTGGCCCGCATCCTCTGACGCGTCTCCGGCCTGGGCCGGTTTGACTGGCCGCACCCCAATTGTAAGTATGCTGAGCATAAGCGTCCGGCTGACGGGAAGCCGGACAGGCCGCAACGGAGGAAAATGATGAAAGCGTCACCCACCCTTGCCAGCAACCTGCAGATGGTCCTCACCGACCTGATTGAGCTGCACCTGCAGGGTAAGCAGGCGCACTGGAACCTGGTGGGCACCAACTTCCGGGACCTGCACCTTCAGCTCGACGAGATCATTGCTGCCGCACGGCTCTTCGCGGACCAGACAGCGGAGCGGATGCGTGCCCTGCATGCCCTTCCCGACGGACGCAGCAGCACGGTCACGGCGGACAACCGCCTTGAGGAGTTTCCGGAGGGCCTGACCTCCACCAAGGACACCGTCAAGGTGATCACCGCCAGGCTGGAACGCGCCGTGAAGACGATGCGCGACGTGCATGACGAGGTTGATGAAGAAGATCCCACGAGTGCCGACCTGCTGCACGCCGCCATTGAGCGCCTGGAACAGCTGGCATGGATGGTCAACGCCGAAATCATGGCACCCACCGCATCCGTCACCGAACCGTCGTCGTAAGCGTCCGGAACCCTCATCCGG